>JBNMLW010000099.1:0-4369 GCA_050875025.1 Alphaproteobacteria bacterium | reverse complement strand
GCTCTTGTTTATAATACTCAATTATGCACATAAAACCATAAAATGCTTTATATTTATACCAAAAACTGTTATGTTCCGTAAATGGATTATTATAATCCGCCGTAAAATACCCTTATTCAATAAGTTACGATAGGATAAATATGCAGCTACCAGGTTATTTGAAATTTGATATCAGGCACAAAAACCGCCAAAAGCTCATTACAATGGGCTATGCCGTGGCGGTTACGTTTGCTTTTATTCTGTCGCTCACCAACAACAATGCGGTGGAGGCCTCGGTTTCCAAGTCTGACCGCGCCGGCTATCTGATGATTGAAAACAGCGTTGTCAACAACATGAGCAGCCCCGATACCATATATCCCGAAGAGTCTGTTGACAATATCCGCTCTTTGTTCTCCATGGTTAATACCTTGGTCAGCCAAAAGGACGTTGACAAAGAAATCACCGTGCAAAAGGGCGATACGCTTATATCCATTCTTAATAATCTGGGGCTGAGCCGCGACCAGTCCAATGATTTGTTCTATGCTCTGAAAAAGCATTATGACCCGCGCAATCTTAAGGTTGGGCAGAAACTGGCCGCCAATATCTCAATCCACAGCCGCTCCGGCGATATTATCCGTTTCAACCGCTTGACTATTGAGCCGTCAGTCGGCGAACGCGTGGTTGCGGTGCTGAATGAGAATGACGAGTTCGAGGTTTCCGCGGTTAAAGATGAGCTTATAGAAGAGGTTAACAGCGCAACCGGCGCTATCAGCGGCACTCTTTCCGGCAGCATGCAGGCGCAGGGTGTGCCGAATCGCATAGTCAACAACTTTATTTCGGTTTTTGCCTACGCCGTAGATTTTCGGCGTGATGTCCGCAAGGGCGATAAATTTGAGATTGTGTATGAAAATTATCTTGATCCCAATGGCAAAGTTGTAAAATCGGGCAATATTGTCTATGCCGCGCTGATTCTCCGCAATGAAAAAATCGGCATGTATCGTTTCAAGAGCCGTGATGGCAATATCGATTATTATACCGAAAAAGGGCAGGCGCTCAAAAAGACCTTGGACAAGAAGCCGATGGCCTTTAGAAATGCCCGTATATCTTCTCCTTTTGGCAAAAGATACCACCCGATTCTCCGCCAGACCAAAATCCATTGGGGTGTTGACTATGCTGCTCCGCGCGGAACTTTGGTTTTTGCCGGCGGCGATGGCGTAGTGCAGGTTGCCAAATATAACGGCGCCTATGGCAACTATGTAAAAATCCGTCATAATTCTGAGTTTTCAACCGCCTATGGACACATGCAGAGCATTGCCAAGGGTATTCGTCCCGGCACCAGGGTAAAACAAGGGCAGGTGATTGGCTATGTCGGCAGCACCGGACGCTCTACCGGACCGCACCTGCATTATGAGGTTGTGCAAAACGGACGCCGCGTAAATCCGCGTACCATCCGCGCCTCTACCGGCGAGAACCTGTCCGGTCGTGATTTGGCTAACTTTAAGAATATGGTTGCAGATTTGCAGAAATCTTATCGCTCAAAATTTGCACAGAATCAGCCGCAAAAACTGGCTAAAAAGTAATTTATTTAATACTGACTAGTTTCTTCGCCACATACTCCCGCCGCGATTCGTCAATATCATTTTTGCTCAAATATCCCTGCAAAACTCCGATAATATCCGCTTTGTAGCGCGGACGGGCGATGGCAATATTAGCCAAATTATATACAGCCGCCTGAAATATCTGGTCATCGTCCACCTGCAGCTGGTCAGCCAGACTTAAGTATGGCGGCGTGTAGGTATCTTTGCGCTGCATCATGCTGAAGTCGTAAGAGTTCTTCTGAATTTTCTGCGCAATTTTTTCAGTAATTTCGTTATCTTTGGGGCGCCCGCGCCAGATAATGCCGCGTCCGGTTTTTGCCACCAATGACTTGATTCTGTTCAAAATTCCTGTTTTTTTATCAGCTTCTGCCATAAAACACCTCTCATTTGATAGCAGTAAGATAATATATCTTGTTGCAAAAATCCAGCAAAATTACGATACCGATTTGTAAAGGCTTTTGTCTAAAATTTTGTTGAAATATTCTCATAATTATGTTATAAAATAATTGCTCAAAAATTATTAATCCTTTAAATATTATGATATGAACGATTTTTTCAATTTGAAAAATCAGATGTTTAGCAATGCTATATCAACATCTGTATTCGTTGCAGTCCTCGTCGGAATTGTAGCGTATGTCATCCTGCTTCCGGAATCATTAATCGCAGTTATGCTGATTATCGGCGCGGTTATCGTGATTGCGGCAGTGCTGGCTCCGGCCATTGTTGCTATAGACATCAGCAATTGGCCGCAGGAGAACAAAGACAATGCTTTGTATGCGGCTGTGGTTGAAGATAACCTCGGCAATGCCAAAGTTCTCTTGCGTCTTGGCGCTAACCCAAATGCTGCTATGGTCAGACGCTATGAAGACTGGGACAGGCAGATTAGTTGGAGCGAACAACTTGAGCATTGTCTGGATGCTGTCCACTCTCCCGAGATGGAAGCTCTGTTGCGCAAGTATGGTGCTACTTATTACAAGCCAAAGCACGATTGAAAAGAAAAAGCTGACTTCAGGTCAGCTTTTTTTGTGCTTATTTGCTGAATTTTCCCAGCAGTTCGGCTTTTTCTTTCAAATCTTTAATTTTGTCCTGAAACTCTTGCCACAGCGAATGTTTTTCTTCACACAGTTTGGTTTCGGCATTCCAAGAGCCTCCGCTTTGCTCGCATTCGGCTTTAAGCTGCTGCAGGTGCGAATAGTGCCAGTAGGTTGCCCCGCCGGCCAGAATCAACAAGACAATCAAAGCAAAAATATGCTTGATTATAAACCAGAATATCCAAGTTCCGATAACGCCGAACATCAGCAGCCGGTCGGTCATGGTTCCGTTAAACAAATATACTTTGGCGGCAAAATATATAAGAGCCACGGCCAGCATCACATTTACCGGCGAGCCGACTATCATCCGCCACAAGGCCGAAATTTTGCCAGGTTTTTGATTCTCTTCACTCATGAGCATACTCCGTAATATCTGGCGGTATAATAGCAGTGAATCTGTTTTTGGCAATAGCTGCGGTCATAAACTTTGCCGGACTGTGGAAATTTTAATTATAATTTAAATCAACCGTGGTACCTCTATCACTGTGGAGGAACCAACAATATGCAAAATTCAGAAATTATACCTTTTTCATTAGCCACGCCGGACCGCGGTTTTCGCAATCAGATTTTGGGTGCATTTAAGGCTCTGTCTGACCTGACCGGTGTGCAGTATGATGTTGAAAATCTTTTTTTGCTGCCTAATGGCGCAGAAAATTATGCATCTCTGAATGAGGCTTGTTTTTATTCTCAATATCCGTCGTATGCCGATTTCCGCAAAGATATATTTGCCATGGCTGACGAATTTTTCAAACATGTTCGGAGCACGCCGCGGATTTTTGTTACCGCCTATAATCTTACCGAGAGTTCCAATGCCGGTGAGAATGTCGATATGCTTTGCCGCGCGGTTAAAGAATATTATCAGGAACACAACTTGGGCAGTGTGTTTACGGCAGTTTTAACCAGCCGTCTGCACCGCTACAAATATGTAGACTTGATAAATGTGCCCAACCTGCTGACTTTGCATTCGCGCATCAGACTTTTGCAGCATAAAGGATTGCGCAAAAAGACCCTGATCACCATCGGTACCATCAATAACTTTGAGCGCAAAACCGTTATCGAAAAGAACAAACAGCTTTGGGAATTGTTGGATAAGTTAAAACAAGATGCCGAGGTCGGAGGACAGGTGCAAAAGCTTTTGGCCTTTGCCAATTCCGGCAAAAAGGCGGTTATCTGTTTGGGCGGCAGGGTAGAGGGGCAGGAGATTATCTTCAGCCTTAATTATGCCCGCAAGCTTTTTGCCAACGCCGAGCGCCTTGCGGCCGAGGGCTACCATGTTGTGTTTGTAAACGGGCCGCGTACCCCCCAATGATGTTACTGATTATTTGTATGAGAGCGCGCAAAACAACGCCAACATTACATTCCAAAACTGCAAAAAAATTGCCTCCTCTGATGAGGAGCGCACTCCGCAGAAATGGCGTATTTATTCCGGCAAATATGAGACAGAGTTTCGCGCATTGGAAAAAATCGGCAATATTTACCCCGGCATTATCGGGTTTGATAATCTGATAGTGGTTCATACCATGGATAGCTATGCCTCGTGTGAGACCGCCAATGCAGCCATGCTTACGGCTATCAGCGGCGATGGGCTTTATATTAATCCGGATTTGCGCCGCGACTGCTTGAATTTGCAGCAGTTGCTGTGTCCCAAATATGCAATTGATTGGGATGAATTTTTAGAAATGGCAACGCACATGCATATTG
>JBNMLW010000098.1:0-4397 GCA_050875025.1 Alphaproteobacteria bacterium | reverse complement strand
ATCATATACAGGCGCATCAGGCTCATGACATGGTCAATACGCAAAGCTCCGGCGCCGCGCATATTAGCGCGCAAAATCTTTATAAAAGGCTCATAGCAAAGTTCTTGGAGTTTCTCCGGAGCAAAGGCTCCCAAGCCCCAGCTTTGTCCGCAAGGGAAGAACGCATCAGGCGGAGCCCCGGCGCCTACCCCTTGAATAAACACTTCCGGATTGCCCCAATATTCGGCGCTGTCTTTGCCGACGCCGACAGCTAAATCACGATACAGCCCGATGGCCATACCGGTTTCATCCACTGTCTTTTTGACCAAAGCAAATTGGCGGGCAGCCTCAAACTGCATAAACTTAAAGAACTCTATGCGCTCGCGGTGCTGCTCGGCAAAAGCGGGAATACCGCTGCCGTACGGAGTTTTGTATTCTTCCGGCCAGGCCATCCAGCCGCCCCAAACTTTTTGGCACTCAATTTCATACAAAGTTTGGAACACGGCCAATTTTTCCAGATCTTCGCCCTGCTCACTGCAAAACTTGCTGAAAGCGGCATGGCGGGCGTTGTCTTTTTGCTCGCAAAAGCGCTTATAACATTTCTCCAGCATTTTCACCTTGAGCGGATATACCTTGCTGTATTGAATCAACTCGCTGCCGCGCACCTCTGCCAACACGCCCTCAATCAGCTGTTTGTCCTGCTCTTCATACTCCGGCACCTGCTCAACATCAATATAAATCGGGTTCAGAAACAGGCGGCTGATTGATTGATAAGGACTGGCATTTTCGGGAAAATCATGGCACAAAACATTGAGCGGATTGAGCCCGATAACCGAGGCTCCGCAACGGGCGCTCATTCTGACCAAATTTTGCAGATCGGTAAAATCGCCGACCCCCCAATTGCGTTTGCTTCTTACCGAATAAAGCTGCACCGCATAGCCCCACAAACGGTTGGCAATCTGCGGAGCCTCGTAGCAGCGTTCGGGCGCAACCGCCAAACGCGATTTATAATTTTTGCTGGCGACGTGCACATCCAAATCATAGTAACCGGCGTCCAAAGCGCCTAAAACCGAATAGCGGTATTTGACAAGTGCCTGCTCCGCCAATTCATACCGCTCCGGCTCGCCGTTCAATTCGGTACTGACAACCTGCGGCCGGTGCTGAGAATTTTTGATGGAGATTTTATCAATCTGCGCGCCTTCTGGCAGCACGATATCAAAGCAAACACTATCCTGCCGGCAGACATAAATCGGCTGCAAGACCTCTGCCCATCTCCGCTCCGCATGTTTTTTGATTGAGGCGGCGGTTTCTGCTTCCGTGGCGCAAGGATACCCCAAAGCATTGGCAAACAGGCGGATTGTTTCCGGCGCAACCGTATATGTTTTTTGCGTTAGCCCGGCATCAGAAAAAGATGCGGCAATTCCTAACTCAGAAGCAAGCTGATATAAATTATCGGACATTGAAGTTCCCTCTATTTTTTAATCTCAAATGCCAGCACACTCCATGCCGGAACTTTGATAGTATCTGCCGATGAGGCATTGACAAACTTGCCGTCATTGGCGCTGCTGTCCAGCACCTGAGTCCAATGCATATTCTCGGGCAGATGCGGGAGTTTCCAATTTATTTCCTTGAAATTGGCATTAAAAATCATCAGCACAAAACGGCTGCCGTTATAAACGCAGGCGGCCAATGCCCGACGCTCCGGATCATGCCAATCGGCGGCATCAAACTCTTTGCCGGCCTCAGTGTACCAGGCAATATCTTTGTAGCCGGTTTTGTCAATCGGCTTGCCGGTAAAGAAACGGTTGCGCTCAAATATTTTCAGCTTTTTGCGCAGGCGGATTATATGGCGGACAAACGAGGCAAAATGTTTGTGCTCTTCAGTAACGCCCTCCCAGGCAATCCATGTCAAGGCGTTGTCCTGACAATAAGGATTATTATTGCCCATCTGAGTATGCATAAGTTCATCGCCGGCGGTGAGCATCGGAGTGCCAAAAGACAAAAGCAAGGTGCTGAGCATTGAACGGGCGCGCAGCAAGCGGTTGTCGGTTATTACTTTGCTGTTGCTCTCGCCCTCGGCGCCGGAGTTCCAACTCCAGTTAGAATCTGTGCCGTCGCGGTTGTTTTCGCCATTGCTGGCATTGTGTTTGTGATTATAGCCGGTGAGGTCGTGCAAACAAAATCCATCGTGCGCGGTAACAAAATTTACGCTTGCCCAGATATCGCGGTTGTTGTAATTAAACACATCGCTGGAACCGGAAATACGGCTGGCCATTTCGGCAGTTTGTCCGCCGTCACCTTTCCAAAAACGGCGCAGGTTGTCACGATATTTGTCATTCCACTCTGCCCAGCCGGGAAGGAATGCCCCAACCTGATATCCGCCATAGCCGATATCCCAAGGTTCGGCAATCAGCTTAACTCCGCGCAAAACCGGATCTTGCGCCGCGGCATACAAAAAGCCGCTCTGCTGAGTGAATGAGGTATGCTGGCGGGACAAAGTCGGCGCCAGGTCAAAACGAAAACCGTCAACGTGCATTTCCTGCACCCAATAGCGCAGAGAATCCATAACCAGCCGCAGCACTTGCGGATGTTGGACATTGAAAGAAGCGCCGCAGCCGGTGGAATCATAATAGTATCTTTTATTATCAGGATTAAGAGTGTAATAGGAACTGTTATCAATGCCGCGATAGCACAAGGTCGGCCCCATCTGATTGCCCTCGCCGGTATGATTGTACACAACATCCAGCAAGACTTCCAAACCATGGCGGTGCATGGTCTTGACCATATCCTTAATTTCGTTGAGGCTGTTACCGGCCAGATAAGACTGCTCGGGAGCAAAAAAGCTGAAACTCTCATAGCCCCAATAGTTATCGGTAATATAACCTCTTTTGTGGCGATTGCCAAAGAAAGCGTGAATCGGTAAAAATTCTACTGCCGTTACGCCCAGCCATTTGATGTAGTTAATAACCGAACTATGGGCAAAGCCGGCAAAAGTACCGCGCTTGGCATCGGGCACCGATGGCTGCAGCATGGTGTAGCCGCGCAAGTGAGTTTCATAAATTATACTCTCCTCAAACTTGTGCGCGGGCTTGACATCGCCGCTCCAATCATAGTTATCTTCCACCACAACCGACTTGGGCACATAAGGCGCGGAATCAAGCTCGCTGAAAGATAAATCTTTGTCCGGACTGTCAACATCGTAACCGAAAATCGCCTTATTCCAAATCAGCTTGCCGACAAGCTTTTTGCCATAGGGATCAATCAGCAGCTTATGAGGATTAAAGCGGAAACCTTCAGCCGGATTGTACGGACCATAGACGCGGTAACCATACACCAAATCGGGCTTTGCGCCCTCAAGGTAAATATGCCAGATATTGTTCTCGTGCAAAGCAACCGGATAGCGTTCCAATTCCTCGGCGCCGGATTTATCAAAAATGCAGAGTTCAACTTTTTCGGCATGCGCCGAAAATAACGCAAAATTTACGCCTTTGCCGTCATAAGTTGAGCCGAGAGGAGTTGCTCTGCCGCTCGCGATTTTGAACTCTGCCATATTGCCATCCTGATTATCTTATCGGTTTAATAACGATAGTGGCCAAAGGCGGCAAACGCAGCTCAATGGAATAAGGCTTGTTGTTCCACTCGCCTTCATGAGCCTGCATAAAGCCCTCGTTCTTTACGCCACTGCCCCAATAGTTTACATCATCACTGTTAAAGATTTCTTGATAACGGCAATTTTCCGGAACACCGATACGATAATTTTCTCTAACTACCGGCGTAAAGTTGGAAATGGCAATCAGATAATCTCCCGGTTCATAACCTTTGCGCATGTAGGAAATTACGCTGTCATCTGAGTTGGAATGATCAATCCACTCAAAACCGCGATAATCAAAATCCTGCTGATACAAAGACGGATTGCCTTTGTACATCAGGTTCAAATCACGCACGCAGTTCTGCATGCCTTTGTACATCGGATAATCCAGCAGGAACCAACGCAGCCCTTCTTCAGAGTTCCATTCCCAGTCCTGCCCGAACTCGCAGCCCATAAACAAAAGTTTTTTGCCGGGATGAGTATACATAAAGCCGTAATAAGCTCTGAGGTTGGCAAACTTCTGCCACTCATCGCCTGGCATTTTGGACAACATAGAGCCTTTGCCATGAACTACCTCATCATGAGAAATCGGCAAAATAAAGTTCTCATTGAAAGCATAGAGCAAACCAAAAGTCAGCATGCCGTGGTGATATTTGCGGTGAATCGGGTCATGAGAAATATACTTTAAGGTATCGTTCATCCACCCCATATTCCATTTATAACCAAAGCCCAAACCGCCCATGGAAGTCGGACGCGAAACCATCGGCCAGGCAGTTGACTCTTCAGCAATCGTGACGGCGCCTTTTACCTGAGAATAGGCAAGTTCATT
>JBNMLW010000097.1:0-4437 GCA_050875025.1 Alphaproteobacteria bacterium | reverse complement strand
TCCGTATTCATACCAATGCCGAAACGCATACGCAAAACGCGCTCTTCTCGCGGAGTCAACGAAGACAAGATACGGGTGCAGGTCTCCTTCAAATTAGAATGAATTGCCGAATCCAAAGGCTGCAAAGCGCTGTCATCGGCAATAAAATCGCCCAGAGAGGAATCTTCCTCATCACCAACCGGAGCTTCCAAAGAAACCGGCTCTTTGGCAATTTTCATAACCTTGCGGACTTTTTCCAAAGGCATCGACAAACGTTTGGCCAATTCTTCCGGCACCGGCTCGCGCCCCATCTCCGCCAACATCTGGCGGGAAGTACGAACCAGCTTGTTAATTGTCTCAATCATGTGCACCGGAATACGGATGGTGCGCGCTTGATCGGCAATTGAGCGGGTAATCGCCTGACGTATCCACCAAGTGGCATAAGTCGAAAACTTATAACCGCGGCGATATTCAAACTTATCTACCGCCTTCATCAAACCGATATTACCTTCTTGAATCAAGTCCAAAAACTGCAAACCGCGGTTAGTGTATTTTTTGGCAATAGAAATAACCAAACGCAGGTTGGCCTCAATCATTTCTTTTTTGGCGCGTTCTGCCTCGCGTTCGCCCTTCTTAATCGTATCAACCATACGGCGGTATTCATTAATCGGCAATCCGCATTCCTGCGCCATCTGAGCGACAGAATCCCGGAGTTCGGTAATTTCCGAACCATATTTCTCAACAAATGCCTGCCAATGCTTGTCTTTTTTGTGGGCAACTGAAATCTCTTCGATCCAATTCGGAGAGAGCTCAGATTTCTGATAAGACTCCAGAAAATCTTCACGTTTTATCTTGCAAGACAAGGCATAACGCATTAATTTTCCTTCAAAACCCATCAAACGCTTATTAAGCCCGTTCAGCTGTTCAACCAACTGCTCAATACGGTTGGCATTCAGGTGGATTGAGCTCATCAGCTCTACCAAATCTTTTTTAACCTGCAGGTAGTGTTTTTCTACCGACGGAGTAATATTTTTGCCGGCAATAATCGCTGCTACGCGCTGATTTTGAATCTTTTTCAAATCGTCATAATAGCTGGAGATTTTGTTCAAAATATCCAGAACCGGCTCTTTTAATGCCTCTTCCATAGCTGAAACTGAAGCGGAAGCGCGGCCGCCGTTGCCATCCATATCATCGTCATCGCCGCCGTGTCCATCGCCTTCTTCGCCATCCTGCATATCATCGGCGGCATCGTCTTCTTCCGGCTCATCATCAACGGCGCTGTCCAATTCCATATCATCGTCTGGCAAGTCATCGTCAATGTCTTCCATATCTTCTTTTTCGGCCAGCTCTTCGGCAACCTTATCCAAATCCTCGCTGGCGGCGGAAGCCTCGTCTTCTTCAAACTCCATACCATCGACATCGGCGCCGTACATCATTTCCAAATCAACGATATCGCGCAGCTGCATAGTGCCGTTAAGGAGTTCGTCGCGCCAATCGGCAATGGCTTTAATGGTCATCGGACTTTCGCACAAACCGTCAATCATAACGGTTTTGCCGGCCTCAATACGCTTGGCAATGGCAATTTCGCCCTCGCGGGAAAGCAGCTCTACCGAGCCCATCTCCTTAAGGTACATACGAACCGGATCATCATTGCGTCCGAGGTCTTTCTCGTCAAAATTTCCGCCCTCGTCTTCATCCTCGTCATAATCTTCATCTTCTTCAACCACATCGGGTTCAAAATTATCAACTTCAGACTCGGCGATAATACTGATTCCCATATCTGAGATATCAGTCATAATATCCTCAATATTCTCGGAAGATTCGCGCTCCGGCGGGAGAGCTTTATTTAATTCTTCAACGGTAATGTAGCCGCGTGTTTTTCCTTTTTCAATCAAACGCTTAATCGCGCTGCCCAATGAATCAATCAGCGGCGCATCTGCAGACTGGCCGTCATACAGATCAGGATTCTCAATATCTGACATAAATCTTCCTTATTACAAAACCGGTTTTTGCATAAATTTATAGCTAGTGCATTTTGTAATAATTTTTAGGGCAATTGTCAAGTGTTAAACACAGATTCTTTGCAAATTTTCCGCCGATTCGCTCAATCAGTCTTCACCCTGCGCCGCCAGCAGCGCATCACGCTCTTTTTTAAGCGATTCATAGCGCTTGTAGTCCTCTTCCGCAAATGAGTCGCCGGTTTCTATCCGGCGGATGCACTCCCTGATATCCGCATCCAGCTGGCGCAGCTGCACTTCCACAATCCGCTGGTTGAGGTTATGGCGCATTTTAATAATATCCGGACACTGCCGACGCAGCATTTTTATCTCTATCCGGTTTTTAAGCGTGTCGGCAAAACCTTTATCAATCAGAATCTTCTGCAGCTCCTCGCTGTCGGAAATCTCCGCACCATTGTGCACCAACTCCAGCATTGCCTCATACAATGTGCGCAATTTGTCGGATTTTATCGCAAAATCCAAGAGCTTTTCTTCATATTCCTCAATCAGCTGCGGATAGCAGACCAGCGCCGAAATTACATACTCCGCCACCAAATCATCCAAATCCGTCCGCACGGTTGAGGCCAAAGATACCGTAACTTTTTGCTCTTTGCGCTTGATATATTCGTTTCGGGGCTGCCAGGATCCGCGGCCGATTTCCCGATATATTTTATTTTTCATATCCTGCGCATAGTACCCGCGCACAGATTCATCGGTAATTTTAGCAACTTCTTCCCGAATATTTTTTTCCAACAGAGCCTTTTGTTCCGGCGTCTCCAGCGGCTGTCCCTCAACATTTTTACGCCACAACAAATCCTTAAGCGGCATGGTATCAGTAATTACTTTAATAAACTCATCATGTCCGCGCGCTTTCAAAAATTCATCGGGATCCAGCTTATCCGGCAAAAACGCATATTGTAAAGAGAACCCCGGTTTAAGCATCGGCAAAACTCTGTCTACTGAGCGGATTGCCGCGCGCACACCAGCACTGTCGCCGTCAAAGCAGCATGTCGGTTCCGGCACCACTTTCCACGCCTCGGCAATCTGATCTTCGGTCAAAGCGGTTCCCAGCGGCGCCACTGCATAGTGAATGCCGTATTTATCCATGGCAATCACGTCCATATAGCCCTCGCAAATAATCATTGCTTTGGCATCATAACCGGCATCTCGGGCGTTATTGAGGTTATACAGCACTTTGCGTTTGTTAAATATCGGCGTCTCCGGCGAGTTCAGATATTTGGGCTGACTGCCGTCCATCACCCGTCCGCCAAAAGCAATCACTTTGCCGCGTTTGTCAATAATCGGTATCATCACTCGGTTGCGGAAAAAATCATGCGAACGCCGCCCCTCGGGAATAGCCAGCAACCCCAGTTCGGCCATTTCCGCCTCTGTCACTCCTTTGGAGGTCAATTGTGCTTTTAGGCCGTTGTTATTAGGAGCATAACCCATACGGAATTTTGAGATTATATCATTATCAAAACCGCGGCCATAAAGGTAGTTAAGCGCCTCCTGCCCCGCGGTCAAACGCAGATTTTTCTCAAAAAATTTGCAGGCCATTTCCATAATGTCATAAGCCGAGTTGCGTTTTTCCACCTGCTCTTTGCTTTCATGGGTGAGCTTGGGCAACTCCATACCGACCTTGTGGCCGAGTTTCTCCACCGCGTCAATAAAACTCAAACCATTGGCGTCCATTTCAAACTTGATGATATCGCCATGAGCGCCGCAACCGAAGCAATGATAAAAACCTTTGGCCTCATTAACCGTAAAAGACGGAGTTTTTTCATTATGAAACGGACACAAACCGGTATATTCCCTGCCCTTGCGGGTGAGCTTGACTTTTTGCCCCACCACATCGGCAATGGAAATTTTTGCTCGCAATTCGTCGCAAAATCTTTGTAAATCGGTTGTTGACATTGTTTCTCGGTTAAATTTGTTTTTTGTTACTTTAGCAACCTGAACTTTTCTGTCAAGAGCTGATTGCCAAAACTTAGGCAAAAGAAAACGCCGCTTCGCAGACCATCCCTAAGGACTATCCACCAAGCAGCGTTTATACGAGGACGATAGCCAAAGCGTATATAACGCCGGCTATGACATACACCATGCCCCCCTTCTTTATTTCTCTTACCGCTTTCACAGCAAGAGTTGTTTCAACAGCTGCCATCATTACATAACCTGCAACGGGAGCTATTTTCAACAGACCCACAGTTGGATAAGCGAGCATTACTGCCACAACCCCAACTAAGGCTATTAAAGAAAGAAGAAGACCGATATATAAAGTCCTCTCTATTATTTTTTTAATCATATCTTTCTTTTTTTATTTTAATAAAAAAATTTGGTTAATCTGATAATGTTAAATCAATGAAAATCAGTTCAACACAATCGGAAAAAACGAATATGAAAACAAAAATTCAAAAAAATAAAACAAAATAATCAACTCTATTTTTAAGATACCACAAATTAC
>JBNMLW010000096.1:0-4485 GCA_050875025.1 Alphaproteobacteria bacterium | reverse complement strand
CCGCTCCAGCTATGATATTCAACCAACGTTGCGGCAGAATTTTTGCCCAACACAATCAAATTGCGCAAGTTAAAGAACAGATTTTGCTCATGCGGCGTGGTATGGCTGATTAGGGCAATCGGCTTTGGGAGTTTGACATTATTATCAACTTTGATATATACGCCTTCATTTAAATATGCCTGATTGAGCGCGGCAAAGGGATGAACTTTGGCATCTGCCAGCGCCCCAAGATATTTGCGGACTTCCGGTTGAGACTGTGCCGCCTCAATCAAGGGAACAACCTCAACGCCCTCCGGCAAATCAGAATCTGCAGAAGACAAGAAGCCGTTTTCAAAGCGGATTTTATAGCAGTCAAACGGTAAATCAGCGTCCCAATTATTTGGCGCTGCCGGTTGCGAGGCAACAAAGTCATTCGCATTAAGCTCTCGCGGCTTGGTATATTTCCAGGCCTCGGTTTTGGCTGTCGGCACTCCGGCGGCGGCAAAAGCCTCACGCCCGCTTTGGCGCAGTTCATGCAGCCAGGGGAGTTCATCTCCGACAAGGGCAATATTTTGCAATAATCCGGCCATGCTATTTTTCTTTCACAAACTCGGAATAACCCTTTTCTTCCAGCTCTTGAGCCAAAGATTTATCGCCGGATTTTACAATATGCCCGTCAGCATAAACATGCACAAAGTCTGGCACCACATAATTGAGCAAAAGCTGGTGGTGGGTAATAATCAGCATGGCGCGCTTGCCGTCGCGCAAGGCATTAACCCCTTCAGACACAACCTTAAGGGCATCAATATCCAAGCCGGAATCCGCCTCGTCCAAAATTGCAAATGTCGGTTTAAGGATAGACATCTGCAAAGTCTCCAGACGCTTCTTCTCACCGCCGGAGAATCCGACATTTAGCGGGCGTTTTATCATCTCGGCATCAACTCCGAGCTTGCGCCCTTCTTCCCGCACCATTTTAAGAAACTCCATAGTGTCCAGCTCGGGAAGATTGTGATACTTGCGGATAGCGTTTATCGAGTGTTTAAGGAAAGTGGCGGTAGGCACGCCGGGAATCTCTACCGGATATTGCATGCACAAGAAAATTCCTTCCCGCGCCCGATCTTCCGGCGACATTGCTAGCAGATTCTTGCCCTTAAAACGGACGGAGCCGGAAGTTACCTCATAACCGGGTTTTCCGCACAATACGTTGGACAAGGTGGATTTTCCGGCGCCGTTCGGCCCCATCAGGGCATGAATCTCGCCTTCATTGACGGTCAGATTAAAGCCTTTGATAATTTCCTTTTCGCCAACTCTTGCGCAAAGATCTTCAATTTCCAATAACGGTGTTGTCATATTGTTATTTTCTCCCCTCTCCAGTCATTATCCTACGCTCCCTTCCAGAGAAATATTAATCAGTTTGGCGGCTTCAATCGCAAACTCCATCGGCAGGTGCTGCATAACCTCTTTGCAAAAACCATTAACAATCAGGCTGACGGCCTCTTCCTCGCCAATGCCGCGCTGCTGGCAGTAGAACAATTGTTCATCGCTGATTTTTGAGGTTGTGGCCTCGTGCTCAAGTTTGGCGGTTTTGTTGCGGTTTTCGACATAAGGCACGGTATGGGAACCGCAAGTTGAACCAATCAGCAAACTATCGCACTGCGAATAGTTGCGGGCATTGTCGGCAGCCGGACTAACTCTGACCAATCCGCGGTAGGTCTGGTTGGAAAAACCGGCCGATATACCTTTGGAAATAATTTTGGAGGTAGTATTTTTGCCGATATGAATCATTTTGGTGCCGGTATCCGCCTGCTGGCGGTTGTTGGTGATGGCAACAGAATAAAACTCGCCCACGGAGTTATTGCCCTGCAGCACGCAGGAAGGATATTTCCAGGTAACCGCGGAGCCGGTCTCTACCTGAGTCCAGGAGATTTTGGAATTATCGCCGCGGCAGGCCGCCCGCTTGGTTACAAAGTTATAAACGCCGCCTTTGCCGTCTTTGTCTCCGGGGTACCAGTTTTGCACGGTAGAATATTTGACCTCGGCATCTTTGAGCACCACAATCTCCACAATTGCGGCATGGAGCTGGTTTTCATCGCGCTGAGGCGCAGTGCACCCTTCCAAATAAGAAACATAGCTTTCATCATCGGCAATAATCAGCGTACGCTCAAATTGTCCGGTATTTTTGGCATTAATGCGAAAATAGGTAGAAAGCTCCATCGGGCATTTTACGCCTTTGGGAATATATACAAAGGAGCCATCGGTAAACACGGCGGAATTAAGGCAGGCAAAAAAGTTGTCGGTATAGGGCACTACAGAACCCAAATATTGGCGCACCAAATCCGGATGCTCTTTAACCGCCTCGGATATAGAGCAAAAGATAATGCCTTTTTCTGCCAGCTTAGCCCGATATGTGGTTGCCACAGATACCGAATCAAACACCGCGTCCACCGCCACAACTCCGGCCAAAACCTCTTGTTCTTTCAAGGGAATGCCCAGCTTGGCATACGTGTCCAGCAGTTCGGGATTAACTTCATCCAGACTTTTGGGCGCCGCTTTTTGTTTGGGCGCAGAATAATAAGACAGATTTTGATAATCTATCTTGTCATATACCAGCTTGGCCCAATTCGGCTCAGACATTGTCTGCCAAAATTCAAACGCCTTCAGCCGAAAATCGAGCAGCCACTCAGGCTCGCCCTTTTTGGCGGAAATCAGCCGTATAATATCTTCGCTGAGCCCTTTAGGCGCAGTTTCGGCATCAATCTCGGTAACAAAGCCGTATTTATACTTGTCGCCGGACTCATCGGCGATATTGGTTATCTTATTCATGAATACTCTCTTTTTGCTTTCCTAAAACTAGAGTTTTTTTTGCGAAATTGCAACCTCTATTTAACGAATCTTTAGCTTTTGTACGGCTATGCTGAAAGGTGAATCTTATTTGGGGCGAGGAAAATATGATATATACGGCACTGGCGTTTTTGGCACTGGCAATTTTGCTGCTGACGGCTTATATCCTGCTGTTGCGCAACAAGCTCAAGCAAGCCAACCGCAATCTGAAAGAGCTGATTAAGGAAAACGACAATCAGCAGAGCAACCCGCAAAGCACCAGCGGCGACATTTATTTTAAGGTTGATAAAGATTTTAACATTACTTTTATCAACGAATCGGGCGCGGATATTTTGGGATATGCGCCGCAAAATCTGCTGGGTCAGCCGGTGCTTGGCACCCTGATGGAAGATAAACTGGCACAGCGCGAGGCTTTGAGCGCCGCCCTGGCCAAAATGAGCAAGCACCAGTCGACCATCAACGCCCGCGCGGTTTTGCTCAAAAATGACGGGCAAAAGCAATTGATGCTGTGCCGCGAACGCCCGATTTTGAACGAGATTCTGGAATGCGAAGGCATAAGCTTTTTGTGCAAAGATATCTCTGAGGCCGAGGCCTGGAAAGAAAACTTATCGCAATTTCAGGAACGCGATATTTTTACCAACACCCTGAACGAGGCCACGCTGCTGGATAGGTTTGAGCATGATTTTCAGCTGGCCAAGCGCTATAACCGCCAGTTTTCCTGCGTGGTGGTGGAGCTGCGCGATATTTATGACTTCATCAGCAAAGGAATCGACTTTGAAACCGCCGACAAGATGCTGAAGGTGGTGAGCGATGTCTGCTTTGCCAACCTAACGCCCAATGCCAATATCGGCCGGGTTGACAAGACCAAAATATTTATGGTTCTGAATGGTGCCGAACGGGAAAAAGCCCGCGCCATTGCTTTCAAAATCTTTGAAGAGGCAGTGCCGGCAATTCAAAAACTGCGAGTTGACAACTACAATGCCCAGATGATGGTTATTACCTATACCAACCGCCGCAACTTCAGCGATACTTATGATGGCATGCTGGCGCGTGTCCGCCGCCATATCATGACCTCGCTCAAGCACAGAGAATACGGGGTAGTGTCTTCTGACGACCGCGGCAATATTATTGAGCGGCAGTAACAAAATATTAATGACTGAGTGCTAGCCTTGTACAAAAGTTAACTTTTGTATGCGGAACGGATGTTTGGGTCAAAGTCTGTAATTTTGTGGCTTGTGCCGATTTTGTTATTGCTGAGCGCCTGCTCAAGCAACCGGATTCCGCTGTTTAATGCCAACACCTGGTGGGGCGGCAATACTCCGTCCAGCGTCGTGGTGCAAAAAGGCGACACTCTCTACAGCATTGCCCGCCGCTATGACGTGCCTTTGCGCGAGGTTATCGAGGCCAACAACCTGCGTCCGCCTTATGCCCTGCGAATCGGGCAGATAATCAGAATGCCGACAGCGCGTTATCACGTGGTGGCCAAAGGCGATACCCTCTATAATATTTCCAAACGCTATAATGTTGATATGAGTTCGCTCAGCCGCGCCAATGACATTTACGCCCCATATTCGCTAAAAATCGGGCAGCGGCTGTTGCTGCCGGGCGCGGTAGTAAGCAAACCGCAGGCAACCTCTTATGTTGCCAATACGCCCAAAGCAACAT
>JBNMLW010000095.1:0-4489 GCA_050875025.1 Alphaproteobacteria bacterium | reverse complement strand
GTACAGATTTGCGCAGTTCCTGCAGCTGCGCCATTCCCAAAGCCGACACATTTATTCTTGCGGCCAAGGCCTTAATATTGTCATCTTTGGCAGCACAGACAATTGCCCACCGCAGTTCCCGAAAAGAAACGGCGCCGGTCGGCACAACCTCTGTCAGCAGGCTGTCTTGCCGAACCTCAGGAAACGGAAGATCAAAATCCACCGTCAAAATTGCGTTTTTGGGCATTTTAACAGACGGAACCGATGTCTTAACCACCCCCAACACCGTCAACAACAGCAGGATAAACAGCACGCCGAAAATTGCAAAAGCATAAGTTACTGATTTGATGAGTATTTTAGTCACAATCTTTTTACGCAGATTGTTAGAATTACGCGGAAACGGAGATTTCAAATCTGGCATGTCAAAACTTTCCAAACAAACAAAATGGAGGCCGTTTTTCAACAGCCTCCATAGTAGCTTAACGCCGATATTTTCACAACTCAAAAATCAGAGTTGTAAAGAGTTTTTATATCTCTTTGAACAATTCAGCAATTTCTTCGGTACGGTGAATATTCATCATGCCGACGGTGTGATAACCGCAGTCAACATGAACAACCTCGCCGGTAATGCCGGTTCCGCAGTCAGAAAGCAGACCCAAGGCAGCCATGCCGACTTCTTCCTGAGTAACATTGCGCTGTAGCGGAGCATTAAATGCATTCCAGTGCAAAATCTTGCGGAAATCGCCAATGCCGGAAGCAGCCAAAGTTTTAATCGGGCCGGCCGAAATAGCGTTTACTCTTACGCCCTGAGCGCCCAAATCCATAGCGGCATAACGTACAGATGCCTCCAAAGCGGCTTTAGCCACGCCCATAATATTGTAGTTAGGCAAAACTCTCTCGCTGCCCATATAAGTCAAAGTAACAACCGCGCCGCCTTCATTCATAATCGGAGCTGCGCATTTGCAGGCTTCCAAGAAAGAGAAGCAGGAAATTTCCATTGTCATGGCAAAGTTGTCGCGGGTGGTATCGATTGTGCGCCCTTTAAGCTGATTTTTATCTGAAAAAGCAATAGCATGAACCAAAAAGTCAATTTTGCCCCATTTTTCGCCCAGCTCCTTAAAGCAGGCTTCTACGCTTGCAGAGTCGGATACATCGCATTTAATCAGCAACGGCTCTTTATCCAATTGCGCAGCCAGCGGCTGAACTCTTTTTTCCAGATTTTCGTTCTGATAAGAAATTGCAAGCTGTGCGCCCTGAGCATTCAAAGCCTGAGCAATACCCCAAGCAATAGACTTATCGTTTGCCAGACCCATAATCAGGCCTTTTTTTCCAGCCATAAGAGCTGTATTTTCAGTCATCATAATGTCCTTTTTTGTTTTTCACACAATTAACAATTCAATTAAATCGCTTGAATTATTAGCTAGATTTCTATAAAATTTCAGACAGTTTGTAAATAGATTTTTTTAACAGGTACCCTATGTTTATGAATAACTCCTTCTGCAACTCTTTGAAAGCCAAAGCAAATACCTGCAAAGAGTTCATTGTTTTTCTGGCTCAGCGCGCCAAAGCCGACACCATTCTGCGCGTTGCCTCCTCGCTCAGCTATACTTCTCTGATTGCGCTGGTTCCGCTGATTGCCATCGGCTTGGCGATTTTTTCGGCTTTTCCGGTATTTTCGGAAGTGCGCGAACAGCTGCAGTCTTTGCTACTGCAAAATGTTGTGCCCGATTTGGAAGAAGAAGTCAGCCAATATTTCAACGACTTTGTGTCTGCTACCGCCAAACTCACCACTGTCGGCGTTGTCGGTATTGCCGTAACCGCAATTTTGCTGCTTTCTACCATTGAAAACAGCCTCAACTTTATCTTTAAGGTCTACAAAGCCCGCAGCATCAAGACCAAAATCACCCTCTATTGGACGGTAATTACCTTAGGCCCTCTGCTGCTCGGCACCGGATTTTCCATGCGCGGCTACGTATATGCTCTGCAAAAATTTATGCCTGAAACACTTGTTAATACCGAGGTATTTTTCAGCGCCGTTTTGCCCAGCCTCTTCACCACGCTGGCATTGATGCTGCTCTATGTGCTGGTTCCAAACAAAAAAGTCGGCATTGCCCATGCGTTCTTTGGGGCTTTTACCGCCATGGTTCTGTTTTATATTTTGCGCAAATCTTTCGGATCTTTCCTGATTTCCACCAACACCTACAACGTATTGTACGGCGCTTTGGCAATCATTCCGATCATGCTGGTATGGCTGTACCTGATTTGGGCTGTGGTAATCTTCGGCGCAGTTATTACAGCTGCTCTTGATGAATTTGCCGAAACTCCGCAAAACAAAGAATTACGCGTGTTTGATTACAGCCATCCGCGGCAAAATAAAAAAAATCGGCATTATGTAAAAAAGTTCTTGCCAAAAGAACAAAAATAGAACATAGTGTGATTATTAAAAAACTAGTAGGAGTAAAAAACTTATGGATAAAGATAAAGCTCTTGATGCGGCATTAAGCCAAATTGAAAAAGCTTTCGGCAAAGGCTCTATTATGAGACTCGGCCAAGATAATGCCCATGTCGACATCGAGGCTGTGCCCACCGGCTCGCTCGGACTGGACATGGCCTTAGGTATCGGCGGTTTGCCCCGCGGACGTATTGTTGAAATATACGGCCCCGAAAGTTCCGGTAAAACCACTCTGGCTTTGAGCGTGATTGCTCAGGCTCAAAAAACCGGCGGCACTTGCGCCTTTATTGATGCAGAGCATGCTCTGGATCCGTCTTATGCCAAAAAGATTGGCGTAGATATCGAAAACCTGCTCATTTCTCAGCCCGATGCCGGCGAGCAGGCACTTGAGATTGCCGACACCCTGGTTCGCTCCGGCGCCATTGATGTTTTGGTTGTTGACTCGGTTGCCGCTCTTGTTCCCAAAGCCGAACTTGAAGGCGAAATGGGCGATTCTCACATGGGATTGCAGGCGCGTTTAATGAGCCAGGCTCTGCGCAAACTCACCTCTACCATTGCCCGCTCCAACACCCTGGTTATCTTTATTAACCAAATCCGTATGAAAATCGGCGTTATGTTCGGCAACCCCGAAACCACCACCGGCGGCAACGCCCTCAAATTTTATGCCTCTGTCCGCATTGATATCCGCAGCATCGGCAAAATTAAAGATAAAGAAGACATTATCGGCAGCCAGACCCGCGTCAAAATTGTCAAAAACAAAGTTGCTCCTCCGTTTAAGGTTATTGACTTTGATATCATGTATGGCGAAGGCATCTCCAAAACCGGCGAGATTATTGACCTTGGCGTCAAAGCCGACATTATTGAAAAATCCGGAGCCTGGTTTGCCTACAACGGCGATAAACTCGGCCAAGGACGAGAGAATGCCAAACTGTTCCTGTGCGACCATCCGGATATTGCTCAGGAGATTGAAAACAAAATCAAGGCCGATGCCGGGCATTTGGCCGGTGAGCTTATCGGCGACAACGAGCCGCCGTCAGACGAAGAATAAAATCTTCGGCAAACAAAAAACTCCGCAGCCTCAAGCTGCGGAGTTTTTTTAGATTATCAAAAGCAACTACTTAACCCGATGATTTTTGCAATCATCAAGCAGCTGTTCCCATTTGTCGGCAATATGCTGTTCCGCATACTGCTCCACGCCTTTAGCAGCCTCTGCTCCCATTTTGATGCGTAGCTCTTTATCGCTCATAAGCTTGGCCATTTTAGCGGCAAAATCATCAACATCTTGCGCCAAAAATCCGTTAATGCCGTCAATAATCACCTCATTAACCGATGGCGCATCGGCAAAACCGATTGCCGGCAAACCATGCGCTTGCCCATCGGCCAAAGCAATGCTCAATCCCTCGTACGCTGCCGGCCAGGCCATAAAGTCTGCTCCGCGGTACACCGCCTTAACATCATTGGCATAGCCCATAAACTCCACTTGTTTTTCTATCCCCAGGCGTTTCAGCTGTTCCAGCAGACGTTTATGATAATCCGGATGTTTAATACTGCCGTAGAGTTCAATCTTCCAATCCGGAAAATCTTTGGCAATTTTGCCGAATGCCTCAAACAGCAAGTGTTGGCGCTTCTGCACCTCATCAACGCGGCAGACATAAATAATCTTCTTTTTCTCCACACTCAAATCAGCGCGTTCAGCCGGCGGAATCTGCCCGATGATATTGCCGATAACCCGTTCTTCATGCTTGGGATAATCATCGCCGATAGTTCCCTTAAAACTATCCAGCAGCAAATCATAAGCCGCAATCTTCTCCAGCTGTTTTTTATAAACCCGATAGCGTATCGGCTTATGGCGCAGCGGGGCAAAAAATACCGGCGGATGATTGTGCACCATCAGCACAATCGGCACATTCGGATTGTGCAAAAAGCAGATATTATACACATCTTTCAAAAAATAGCAGACAATAACTTCCGGCTTAATCTCTTCAATCGCCCTGGCGAAACGGAAAGATGCCGGCTGCAGAGCGCTTTTCAGACCGGTCCAGATATCCTGCAGCAGAT
>JBNMLW010000094.1:0-4500 GCA_050875025.1 Alphaproteobacteria bacterium | reverse complement strand
TATCTGGAAATCACTTCTGACTACCTGCTTGATAAAGTTGCCCATGACAAGAGCGTGGTAGTTGTCAATGCCGGTACTCCCGGAGCCATTGGCTTCACCCCCGAGAAACGCGCGCAAATGGGCGCCAACTATATTGATGTCGGAATTGCCGAAGAACACGCCGTGGCCATGGCCTCTGCTTTGGCCAAAGGCGGCTGCAAACCGGTTTGGGCTGTCTGGAGCTCTTTTGCTCAGCGCGCTTATGACCAGATGTCGCAAGATTTGGCCATCAACAACAATCCGGCCGTAATTTTGGTATTCAGCGGCGCCATCTCCGGCATGGATGTTACCCACCTTGGCTGTTTTGATATTCCGCTGATTTCCAACATTCCCAATATTGTATGCTTGGCTCCGACCACCAAAGAGGAATATTTGGCAATGCTGGATTGGGGCTTGGAACAAACCTCACACCCGGTCGCTATCCGCGTTCCGCAGGCGGTTGTCCATGCCGACAAGCCGGTTGCCGCCGACTATGCGGCGCTCAACACCTATGAAACCGTGCAAAAAGGTTCTGATGTTGCCATTATTGCCTTAGGCAGTTTCTTTGCGCTCGGACAACAAGTTTGCGCCGAACTGCAAAACAAGGGGCTCACCCCTACCCTGATTAACCCGCGCTACTACAGCGGCATTGATAAGGATATGCTGGAGTCTCTCAAGGCAAACCACAAATTGGTTGTCACTCTGGAAGACGGCGTTTTGGACGGCGGCTTTGGCGAAAAGATTACCCGTTTTTATGGCGACTCGGCAATCAAAGTGCTCAACCGCGGCGCAATCAAAGAATTTGTTGACCGCGCCAACCTTGATGAACTCTACAAACGCTACCACTTAACTCCGGAGCAGATTGTTGCGGATATTCTGGCAGAACTTAACTAATCTGCCGATTTAAGCGCTTTATCAATACCCCTTTGCCCTTCCGCCAAGGGGTATTTTTTTACTCCGCCATATTTTTAGAAAAAATATGTTGTAAATTAGACAAAATTATGCTAGTTATAAGCTCATAAATAAGTACAATTAATTTTAATTATTAACTCGAGAGAAAGCCGAAACAGTAATACTCTGCCAAGCCGCCTCTCAAAAAACCAAACAACATGAAACAAATTATGCCTATCGCGGATGCCTTTCGTTTGCGCCCCGCATCACTGCAACTCGGCCACAAGTTGTATGCAATCAAGATCTCTCCTGCAGATGCCTACGCTTTCAAGAGCGGCTTCAAAGATTTTACTTCCATGGCCAACAAATACGGCTGGAATAATAAATTGGAGGAGAGTGAGAATTACGAGGGTTTCCTTGCGGTATACTACGAACCATACCAACAGATGGCGGTCTACATGGAGGGTGCGCTGTACAAAGTTACCCCCGATGAAGAGGTATCTCCTGAAGATCGGGATGCCCAAAGCAAGAAGATACTCTGGAAGGTAGTAACCGGCATCAACGAGGACGAACAAGGCACTTTCGACTATCTCTTCAGCCTCAACGATTTTAGCCTGGCGCGTTTGATCGAGATCTGTCAGAAGTATGACGGCTTGTTCCTCAATCTGGATCCGGTACAGCTGAGTGAGAACATCAAGACCAAGCTCATTGCCGCGCTCCTTGATGAGACTGCCGCAGAGCTATCTGATGCAGAGGCGGAAGCGGTACTGCAGTGTTTCGGTCGCGATTGCCCGTACTTTGTTGAAGTATAAAATTATCCCCCTTGGTTTTAAGACCTCGGGGGATTTTTTATTAATCAGAAATATTATTTTTTCTCAACCGTAACTGCTTTAACCACATCTTCGGTAATATCGGTTCCGCCGGCAACAACCGCGGTTTTGTTCAGCACAACCTTATATCCTCCTTGGGCGGCGATTTTTTCAATCACGCCGGTCATGTAGTCGTCAAAAGCCTGCAGTTTTTCAGCATAACGCTTTTGCATTTCCTGCTGTTTCTTGGCAAATTCATCACCGTAAATTTTCTGCAGCTCGGCTTTCTCTTTGCCTTTGGCGGCATTAATTTTGCTCTCGGCAGTTTTCATAAACTCCTGCAGCTCGTTGACTTCAGATTGGCGTTCCTCGCGCAAAGCAGCAACTTCCGGAGAAACTGCTACTACCTGTTCAACATTAATCAATGCTACTTTGGGGCAGCAGGGTCTGGCTGCCCAGCCGATTAACCCGCCCAAAACCAACACTCCGGCAGCTGCGCCTGCAATCTTGCAAACTTGTTTTTTGTTTTCAGTCATTTCCAAACCTCCTCAAATTTATGTAGTTTTATTTAAGCACATAATCAAGCAACGTCAATATTTTTATGCAATTAATCCCTCCGCGCAAAGTTTGGCAAATACCGGTTTATCAAGTCCCAATTCTTTTATTAGCGCGCTCGGTTTCAAATCGCATTTTTGTTCGCGCGCCATCGTCCTGCCGTTTTTGCTTGTTTTAATTTCGCAACTCGGCAGCTTTGATTTTCCAATGCACGATGACAAATATACAAAGCATTCGTCGTTATCCTTAAGGTTTTCTACCGCCAGTTTGCGAGCATATAAATTCAAGGTCAAATCCGCTTTGCTGCCGTCTTTGGTCCAGGGGCTGCCACCGCCGATAGGACATGCCGCGGCATAAAAATCGCAAGCCAGTTTGCGCCCCGTAACTCCGCAGTCTGCTACTGCCGAATGACAGGTATAACGTCCGGTGCCGTTAATAATCAGTTCACATGGCTTTTCGCCCAAAACTTCAATCACCAAACCGGACAAATCCGTTTCCTCCAGCATTGGAACCGCCGCAATAGCCGTAGCAATCCGACCATCGTCATCAAGCGTAATCTGGGTTTTGATATCCAGTCCCAACACCTTAGAACTGCGCGCCTTGTTATACAAAGCCTTGTTCAGTTTACGCGCCAGCCATAGTTCTCGATTAATTAATCCCTCACTCTGGCAGGCATAGCCGACAAATATGCCCTGGTCGCCCCAGCCGTCCTGCTCCACTCCCTGATTAATTTCTGCCGATTGCTGCCCTATCAAATTAATCAGCTGCAGCTTGCTTGGCTCAAGCGCGCATTCGCCCCAAATTTTGGCATATTCTTCATCATACCCGATATTTGCCAAGGCCTCCAAAACATAATTTTTAAGATTTTGCAGCGATACATCACCTTTAATCTCGCCGCCCAGCACCACGGTATTGCCCTTGAGCATAACCTCAACGGCATACTTAACCGCCGCATCTTGCTCAATCATGCGGTCTAAAATATAGCTTGAAATGTAATCGGAAGTTTTATCAGGGTGCCCCAAAGACACCGCCTCTGCAGTTTTTTGCATAAGTATCTCTCCTTATTTAGTCCTCTATTGCGGGACAAGTCAGGTTAAATCCACATCAAAACAGCCCTCATTAGCTGCTTCAGTTACAACTTCATACTTTTTTGCCCCAATGTCAACTGTAATTTATCTATTCATATTTAATACCAAAAAAGTGTGAGCTTTAGAGCTCACACTTTTTTTTGACATCAGCGTTCTACACCGCCGGCATCAAGTTTGTTGCGAACGTATGTCCGGATAGTTTCAAACGGAGTAAGATTGAAGTCTCCTTTGACGTAATGCTTAAGCGCGCAAGCTGCCACGGCTACATTTAAGTTGATTGCCATAAAGTAGTTTTGCATCACTCCATAGATTAAAGCGGCAGCAAATGCGTCTCCGGCTCCGCTCAGTTCTACAGCATTGTCAATTGAGTACTTTCCGGATAAATTAATTCCGTCTTCCCTGCTCCACATAGTGCCATGAACATTGCGCAATGCGCCGGTCTTGCAACGAATAACGCTGGCAATTTTGCTGCACGGAAATCTTTCCGTCATAAATCGCGCAAAATTCCTGTAATCCTCATAATTCATAAAAGAGGCCACCGGTTTGTCATAGCCGACAACTTCTGCCTCATCTTCATTGACAATCACCAATGAAACATACTTCAGCAGCTGTTGCATAACTTCTTGCGCTTTTTCCATCGGCCACAGTTTTTTCCGATAGTTGATATCGCAACTGACCGGGATTCCCATTTTCTCGGCTGTTTGACAAGCCTGCTCGCATATCAGAGCCAAATTATCTGACAACGCCGGCGTAATCCCCGAAAAATGAAACCAGTCAGCGCCTTCCAAGATGCTTTCCCAGTCAAAATCTTTGGGCTCCGCCGTTGCAATCGCGCTGCCTTCTCGGTCGTACACACAAGTGCCGGTATAAGGAATTATGCCCTTTTCCTGATAATACAGGCCAATCCGTTTTCCGCCCTTGACAATATGCGAGGTATCAACTCCGTGCGACATCAAAACCGAAACCGCCTTTTGGGCAATCAGATTATCCGGCAATTTGGTTACAAACGAAACATCAACGCCATAAG
Source organism: Alphaproteobacteria bacterium (assembly GCA_050875025.1). Lineage (GTDB taxonomy): Bacteria > Pseudomonadota > Alphaproteobacteria > RF32 > CAG-239 > CAZU01. Next base: position 112 of record JBNMLW010000094.1, on the reverse strand, counting down.
ACGCCAAAGCAACCGCAACATTTGCCTCGCTTCCGCCAAACTCTGCCGAATAGCTATCGCTCTGCGCAAACAATTTATCTCCGTCGGGAGAAAGTTTCAGCATAATTTCGCC
>JBNMLW010000093.1:0-4538 GCA_050875025.1 Alphaproteobacteria bacterium | reverse complement strand
TTGTCAGACTATGCTGCCGGCCTGCATTTGAATCGAAGAGGCCCAAAACTGGCGATTATTACGTTGGAAGGCGCAATCGGCGATGCCTACAGCCTTAATCCGGCGGCCGAAAATGAAATAAATTCGCGGGAAGTGCTGGAGATAATAGATGAGATTAAAAATGACAAACAGGTAGTCGGCGCTTTGGTCAGAGTAAATTCTCCGGGCGGAAGCTACAGCGCTTCAGCCGAGATTTGGAACGCGCTGAACAACCTGAAAAAAGCAAAACATATACCGCTGGTGGTTTCAATGGGCGATTACGCGGCCTCGGGCGGGTATTTTATATCTTTGGCCGGCGATAAAATTTTTGCCGATGAAACGACTTTGACGGGTTCAATCGGGGTTGTCGGCGGAAAATTTGCCCTTGAGGATTTGTGGAAAAAGCTGAATGTGAACTGGAGCCGTTTGCATTTTACGCCCAACGGCGGGATTTTGAGCCCGAATTTTAAATTCTCCCAAAGCCAGAAAAAGGCCTTAAATGAGTCACTTGACCGAATCTATAAAGATTTCACTTTAAAAGTTTCTCAAGCGCGCAATATTCCGGAGGCTGAACTTGATAAATTGGCCAGAGGACGGGTTTGGACGGGTGAAGATGCCAAGGCGGTCGGATTGGTTGATGAGCTTGGCGGGCTTGATGATGCTTTGCAATATCTGAAAGAGCAGGCGGGGATTAAACCTGAAGACAAGTTTGCGATGGAGGCATATCCCAAACCAAAGCCTTTGCAGGAAAAAATTGCCGAATTGCTTAGTTCTTCGCCGCTGGCATCACTAGAACTAACCGCGCAAAAATTAGGTCTTGATGTTGGTGCTTTGAATATGCTACAACGATTGCAATACGATGCGGTTATGCCGCCGATGATAGTGAATTATTGATGCAAGAGAAGATATCAGATTTTGATTTGCCAGAATAGAAATGGAGTACACGTATATGGCTATAGATACACAAACAGTAAAACGGATTGCTTTTTTGTCGCGTTTGCGGATAGAAGACGATAAAATAGCGGCAACCGAAGATGAGTTTAACAAAATATTGGGCTGGGTAGACCAACTTAAAGAAGTTAATACCGATGATGTAGAGCCTTTGGTGTCAGTGAATGAAAACCATTTGCAAATGCGTGCCGATGAGGTAACCGACGGCAATATTGCCGAGCAAATTCTCGCCAATGCGCCGATGAAGGAGTATGGGTATTTTGCAGTTCCCAAAGTCGTGGAATAAGCGTGATGAGAGCTCGTCTAGCTGGTGACTAATACAGATTTGTCGGGCTGTCGAAATGCTCATGTACTTCTAATGTACACTCCGCTTTCGCCACCCTAAAATCTTATTATTCACGCACGCTATCCAACCTCTCTGCCGCCGCCGGCAGTGGCATTAGTTGCCACTCATGGTGTCCGGGGCTCTAAATTGTACAGGTTGGTGCAAGAAAGATATAAAAACAATTTAAAAATTGGAAAAGATAATGACAGAATTAACGGAATTAACCATTGCAGAGGCCAGAGAAGGTCTTAAAAATAAAAAGTTCACCGCGCCGGAGCTGACAGAGGCTTATATTGCCAAAATGGAAGAGGGGCGCAAATATAACGCCTATGTTTGCGAGAGCACCGAACAGGCTTTGGAACGTGCCAAAACCAGCCAGAGCAAGATAGAGCGCGGCGAGGGCGGAGATTTGGAAGGAATCCCGCTCGGTATTAAGGATTTATTCTGCACCAAAGGTATTGCGACAACCGCTTGCTCCAATATCTTAAAGGGTTTTGTTCCGCCATATGAATCTACCGTAACCTCCAAACTTTTGGCTGCCGGCGCTAATTTTTTGGGCAAGCTTAATCTTGATGAATTTGCAATGGGCGGAAGTAACGAGACTTCGGCTTTTGGCCCGGTTGTCAACCCCTGGAGCAAAGACGTTCCGTTGGTTTCCGGCGGTTCTTCCGGCGGTTCGGCAGCGGCAGTGGCGGCTGAGATGTGCGCGGCCGCAACCGGAACCGATACCGGCGGTTCTATCCGCCAGCCGTCGGCTTATTGCGGCGTGACCGGTATCAAGCCGACTTACGGGCGCTGCTCTCGTTGGGGTATTATTGCCTTTGCGTCTTCTTTGGATCAGGCCGGGCCGATTGCCAAAGATGTGCGCGATTGCGCCATCATGCTTAAAAACATGGCGGGATATGACGCTAAAGATTCCACTTCAGCCAAAGTTGAAGTGCCGGATTTTGAAAAGTTTTTGGGAGCCGATATTAAAGGAATGCGTATCGGTATTCCTAAAGAATATCGGGTAGACGGCATGGACAAAGAAGTTGCCGCCTATTGGGACAAGGCCGCGGAGATGCTTAGAGCCCGCGGAGCTGAAGTAGTTGAGGTTTCTCTGCCTCACACCAAATATGCGCTGGCAACCTATTATATCATTGCTCCGGCGGAGGCCTCTTCAAATCTGGCTCGCTATGATGGTTTGCGCTATGGCAACCGTGTAGACGGCGTGCATTTGGACGATATGTATATCAATTCCCGCTCAGCCGGTTTCGGCAAAGAGGTAAAACGCCGGATTATGATTGGCACGTATGTGCTTTCGGCAGGTTATTATGACGCTTATTACCTCAAGGCGCAAAAAGTACGCCGCCTGATTCGCGAAGATTTTATCAAGGCATTTGAAAAATGTGATTTGATTCTGACACCGACAGCGCCGACTGCCGCTTTTCCGATTGGCGATAAATCGATGCAGGAGAATCCGATTACAATGTGGCTGAATGATATCTTTACGGTTTCGGTTTCTTTGGCCGGATTGCCGGCAATGAGCCTGCCTATCGGTTTGAACTCTCAAGGTTTGCCTTTGGGAATGCAGATTGTGGGCAAGGCGTTTGACGAGGTTGGCGTTTTCAAAGCAGCTTCAGCTTTGGAAAAAGATGTGAATTTTAAGGGAGTGAAATAAGATGAGCGGAATGATTATTAACGGAAAAACCGGAGATTGGGAAGTTATCTGCGGTTTGGAAATCCACTGCCAGATTATTTCCAAGTCTAAAATGTTTTCCGGCGCATCGACTCATTACGGCTCAGATGTCAATGAGAATGTTTCTTTTATTGATGCCGGAATGCCCGGAATGCTGCCGGTTTTAAATGAACAATGCGTGCGTCAGGCCGTAAAGACCGGCTTGGGGTTGAACGCCAAAATCAATAAATATTCGGAGTTTTCCCGCAAAAACTATTTTTATGCCGACTTGCCGCAGGGATATCAGATTACCCAATTTAAATATCCGCTGGTAGGCGAGGGCTTTGTAAAAATTGACCTCGAAGACGGCAGCAGCAAAAATATCGGGATTGAGCGTATTCATATTGAACAGGATGCCGGCAAGTCGATTCACGATATTTCGCCGACCAAAACTTTTATTGATCTTAACCGTGCCGGAGTAGGTTTGATGGAAATTGTGACCAAGCCGGATTTCCGCTCGCCGGAAGAGGCAGGCGCATTTTTGCGCAAACTGCGCTCAATTGTCCGCTATCTGGGAACCTGCGACGGCAATATGGATGAAGGCTCTATGCGTTGTGATGTCAATGTTTCGGTGCGCAAGGTGGGCGAGGAAGGTTTCCGTACCCGCAACGAGATGAAAAACGTTAACTCAGTCAAATTTGTGATGCAGGCAATTGACTATGAAGCGCACCGCCATGTTGAAACTTATGAAAACGGCGGTACCATTGAGCAGGAAACCCGCCAGTTTGATCCGCTCAAAGGCATTACCAAAGTTATGCGTAAAAAAGAATTTGCTCATGACTATCGCTATTTTCCGGAGCCGGATTTGCTGCCGCTGGTTATTGATGATAAATTTATTGATGAAATCAAGTCTGAGATGGTTGAGCTGCCGGATGCTAAAAAAGAGCGTTTTGTTAAAGAACTGGGCTTGACTCCGTATGATGCTTCAGTCTTGTGCGAGGCCAGAGAAACCGCCGAATGGTTTGAACGGGCAGCTCGCGGGCATGATGCCAAAAAGGTTGCCAACTGGATGATGGGCGATTTCTTTGCTATGCTCAATGAAAAGAAAATCGGCTTGGAAGAGAGCCCGATTACGCCGGAGAATCTTGGCAAATTGGTAGATTTGATTACCTCTGATGTCATCAATGGCAAAACCGCTAAAGATGTATTTGCCCTGATGGCCGAAACCGGTGATGCCCCGGATAAAATCGTTGCAGAAAAAGGCCTTAAACAGGTTACAGATACAGCGGCAATAGAAAAAGTAATAGATGAGGTGATTGCCGCCAACCCTGATAACGTTGCCGCATACAGAGCCGGCAAAGTTGCTCTTATGGGGTGGTTTGTTGGCCAGGTTATGAAGGCCAGCCATGGAAAGGCTAATCCGGGAGCGGTTAATAAGATACTTCAACAGAAGTTATAAGCTATTAGGCAAGCTCGTCTAGCGGCACATCTAGAGGTATTTAGTTCGGTCTCGGAAAATTCATGTACTTCTTTGTACACTAAAATTTTCCTCGCCTTCTAAATGCCTCTATCTGCACCACTAGCCGA
>JBNMLW010000092.1:0-4595 GCA_050875025.1 Alphaproteobacteria bacterium | reverse complement strand
GAAGACATATATATCCAGGTATTGCGATCCAAAGAAACAATGGAAGACGGCGCTCCCAGCACCTGCATTACCTTGTCTTGCGTATCGCCTTCAGAGATCTCGGCAATGCGCTCTTCGGTCGGCATATTGCCATTGTGCGAAACAAACCACTCGTCGGTTTTGGCAGTGGAACAAGCGCTCAAAAAACAAACCAGTCCGCAGGCATACAAAAATTTGGGAGTTGACATCTGATATTCCTTGCAGTTATATCCTAGAACAAATTTAATCCTTTATATAACATAAGGAAAGTATTTATGCAAAATCTTTTTTCATTTCCGTTGGCAATTGAAGATATGGGCACCGGCACCAAGACCTATCGCCTGAAGGCAGATGCCAAGCAGCTCTCCTATATTGCCGAAATCTTGAAAGTTGAAGGCATTGACAGTTTTAACGCCGAAATCAAGGTTACTTTCAGCCGCAAACTGCACCGCATTGACGTCAGCGGTTTTGTGGAGGCAGACGTTGAACAAACCAGCGTTATCTCTTTGGAAAAGTTTGTAAAACACTATAATCCCGAGTTTGCCTTGTTTTTTGATACCGAACTGACCGAAAAACAACTGCACGATATGGAATTTGAGGTTGATGACGAGGTGCCGGACGTGGTGGAAAACGGGCAGATTGATTTGGCGGCTATCGCTATGGAACAATTGGCGCTGGCGCTTGACGATTTTCCGCGCCGCGAGGGCGAGGTTTTTGAGTTTAAATCCGAGTTTGACGAAGAAACAACCGCCAAACAGAATCCGTTTGCCGCGCTGGCCGCGCTCAAGAAATGAGGATTTTACCAAAAAACACTTGCCAAACAGCAAAATATTGAGTAGATATAGCTCAGAATTTCGCAATAAGAACACTTTATTTAGTTGATTTTAAAAACCGAATGGGTTATTAATGTCGATTGAATTTGTAACACAACATTAATTTTAGAGTATAAGAAAATGGCTACACCTAAAAAGAAAACTTCTAAATCTCGTCGCGATATGCGCCGCTCTCATGATGCACTGACCTCCAACGCTTATATGGAGTGCCCGAACTGCGGTGAGCTCAAAAAGCCTCACAACGTTTGCCCTTCATGCGGTCAGTATGATGGTCGTGAAGTTGTGGCTGCTAAAAAAGCCGCTGACGCTGAGTAATTTTTAAAGCAACATACCCCGGAAACGCTTTCCGAGGAACATTTGAATGGAGCAGGTTTTGTCTACTAATAATCTGGTCATATCAATCGATGCTATGGGGGGAGATAATTCCCCCCGAATCGTGATAGAAGGTTTGGCTATTGCCGCCAAGAAGAATCCTGATGTCCGCTTTCTTCTGTTTGGTGATGACGCCAAAATAACCCCTATTCTCAACCAATATCCCGAGCTGAAAAAAGTCTGCGATGTCCGCCATACTCAAGAGATGGTGCACAATGAGGATAAGCCCTCTTCGGTTATCCGCAACCGCAACACCAGCATGTATATGGCAATTGACGCCGTACGCAACGGCGAGGCTCAGGCGATTGTTTCGGCCGGCAACACCGGCGCCTTGATGGCAATCTCCAAATTGGTACTCAAAACCATCACCAAAATCCACCGTCCGGCAATTGTCAGCATTATGCCGCACCGCAACGGCAAATATGTTATGCTCGATTTGGGCGCAAACACCGAATGCAGCGCCATCAATCTGGCAGAGTTTGCCCTGATGGGCGATATTTTGGCCCGCCATGCCCTCGGCATTGAAAAACCGCGCGTTGCCCTGCTCAACATCGGCGCCGAGGAGATGAAAGGCAAAGAAGAAATCCGCCAAGCCGCGCACATGATTAAAAACGCCAAAATGAACATTGACTTCCGCGGCTATATCGAACCGCATGAAATTCCTAACGGAGTGGCTGATGTGATTGTGGCAGACGGCTTTACCGGCAATATTGCGCTGAAATCCATTGAAGGCACCGCGCGTTTGGTTGTTCGGATGCTCAAAGACGCAATCAAAGGCTCGTTCTTGGCCAAAATCGGTTTGCCCTTTATGCTCGGCGTTGCTCTCAAAGTAAAAAAGACTATGGATCCGCGCCTGTATAACGGCGCCATGTTTGTCGGCTTGAACGGCCTGTCGGTCAAGAGCCACGGCGGCACTGATGCCCTCGGTTTCTCGGTTGCCGTCAGCAACGCCGCAAATCTGGTGCGCCAAAACTTTGTAGCGACCATCCGCGAAGAAGTTGAAAAAATTGACCTTGATGAATTGTCGCAGGAAGCCATTTATGAAGTTTATTAGATCAGAGATTATCGGATGCGGGCACTATGCACCGGCCAAAACCTTGACCAATGACGATATGGCCAAAATCGTTGAAACCAGCGACGAGTGGATTTCTACCCGCACGGGAATCAAAGCCCGCCGCATTGTTGAAAATGAGTTCACATCGGATTTGGCGATTGAAGCATCTAAGATGGCAATTAAAAATTCCGGCATGACGGCTGAAGATATTGAGCTGATTGTGCTGGCGACCATTACTCCGGATGTCACTACTCCTTCAACCACAATCAAAGTCGGCAACGGAATCGGGGTAAAACCAGGCACTCCGGCTTTTGATATTTCGGCGGCCTGCTCCGGTTTTGTTTATGCATTGACTTTGGCAGATAATATGATTCGGCTGGGTCAGGTTAAAACCGCATTGGTTATCGGCGCCGAATCGCTATCCAAAATTACCGACTGGACCGACCGCAATACCTGTGTATTGTTTGGCGACGGTGCCGGCGCTGTAGTATTAAGAGCCGCGGAAGGCTCCGGCAACAGCGTAGATACCGGCGTTCTATCGACCTCTATATATGCTGACGGCTCCCATTTTGACAACCTCAAGACCAATGGCGGCGTTTCAACGACTCAGACTACCGGCACGCTGGTTATGGATGGAAAAGAGGTATTTAAATTTGCCATCAACGCCCTCGCCCAAGGTGCTGAAGATGCTATGGCAAAAGCCGGCATTTCAGCCGATGATATTGACTGGCTGCTCCCGCATCAGGCCAATATTCGGATTATTGACGGCGTGGGCAAAAAGCTGAACCTGCCAGAGAGCAAGGTTATTGTTAATATTGCCGGACACGGCAACACTTCCGCAGCCTCTATCCCATTGGCTTTGTCAGAAAAAGTTAATGACGGCACCATCAAAAAAGGCGATGTTATTGTCATGACGGCAATGGGAGCCGGATTCACTTGGGGCGGAGCCGTCGTAAGGCTGTAAAAAACTGTGGATTAGCTATTGCCATAGCAGTGTTTATGGTATATCTATTCTAGCAAAATTAAATGAAATTAAATACTTAATGAGGATTGAAATGAAAACTATTACCCGTGCTGATGTTGCTGAGACCATTTATGAAGAAATCGGTTTGTCTCGCAAAGATTCCAATGATATTTTGGATATGATTTTGGATGAAATCGTAAAAGAACTCAGTGCCGGAAATGATGTAAAACTTTCCTCTTTCGGCACATTCTCGCTGCGCGACAAGAAAGAACGCTCCGGCCGCAACCCCAAAACCGGTGTTGAAGCAGTTATCAGCCCGCGCCGCGTTATTTCTTTTAAGCCGTCGCAGACCATGCGCAAACAAATCAACGCCTAATTATAATGGTGGCGCCCTATGGTCATTAACAAGAGCAAATCAGCTTTTCGGACTATCGCTGAAGTTGCCGATGAGATCGGGGTAGCTACTCATGTGCTGCGCTTTTGGGAAACAAAATTTCCCCAGATTAAGCCAATGAAACGCAGCGGCGGTCGCCGTTATTATCGTCCCGATGATGTTGAGGTGGTAAAGACCATCAAATATTATCTGTACGACCAGCGTTACACTATTGAAGGCGTACAAAAGCTCTTCAAGGAAAAAGGCCTGAAAGGCTTGGTGGGAGAGGAAATTCAAAAAGATTTCTTTGAAGTGACGGGAGACAGTCTTGATACCGGAACTTATGAACTTTTGGCCTCTCTGCAACAGCAATTGGCCGCTATCAAAGAGAAATTGACAACCGCCTTAAAGAAATCGCAAAATTAAAAAAATCCCCGAACAAAATTCGGGGATTTAATTTTAGAACTCCAGATATTCGGGGAGCTTGTGTTCTTTCATAAGTTCGGTCCAAAACTGCCAAAACTCAATGCGCCATCCGCATTTGTCGCCCCACTCTTCCGGTTGGGGATTGGCTTTCAGCCAATCTTTGACCTTACTGATCAACAGCCAGAAAGGATACTGCGGAAACTGCCTGGAGACCATTCTCTTCAGCGACGCAACCGGCACATCAAAGAAATCTTTGCGGCACTCGGTAATCACCTTGTGGTATGGATACTCCGGCAGAAAGTTGATATCCGCCATGAGAACCAAATAGAAAATGAAACTCCGATGCAGCGGCAAAGGATAGGCATTGCGAAGCTTATGAGAAATTGTCAGTCCGGTTATTTTTGCCTGAATTGCCTCTGCATTGCAATACCAGTTGGCATGAGTGTCATGCAGCCATTGCTTAAATTCGTCAATCGCGGCAGTCAACTCCGGCACATAACGGGTTATGTGTGTGTAAGCAGTCACGCCCTCAGGGAACAAATCATCGATGATGTT
>JBNMLW010000091.1:0-4606 GCA_050875025.1 Alphaproteobacteria bacterium | reverse complement strand
TTATGATTCAGGCTGACTGGAAATATCGTAAAGATATCGACAGCATCAACAAGCTCTATGTTCAGAACAAAGACGGCGAGATGGTTCCGCTGGGCAGCGTTATCAAACTGCGCAAGGTTTTGTCTCCGCGTGTTGTAACTCGTTATAACCAGTATCCGAGCGCCTCTATTACCGCGGTGCAAAACGGTTCGGTTAGTACCGGTGAGGCCATGGGCGCTTTGGAAGCTCTCTCCAAGAAACTGCCGCAGGGATTTACTTATGACTGGTCCGGCATCAGCTATCAGGAAAAAGCCAGCGGCGGGCAAATCGGCTACTTGTTGGCTCTGGCCGTAACTTTCGGCTATTTGTTCCTGGTTGCCCAGTACGAAAGCTGGATGACGCCACTGCCGGTTTTGAGTTCGGTTTCGGTTGCTATGCTGGGCGCTTTGGCCGGCTTGTTCATCACCGGACTGCCGTTGAGCATTTACGCTCAATTGGGACTGATTCTGTTGGTTGGTTTGGCCAGTAAGAACGCTATTTTGATTGTTGAGTTCTCCAAAGAGGAACGCGAACGCGGCTCTTCAATCGTCAAAGCGGCCATGACCGGAACCAAAGAACGTTTCCGCGCCGTGCTGATGACTGCGTTCACCTTCATCTTGGGCGTGCTGCCGATGATTGTGGCCACCGGCGCCGGCGCTGCCAGCCGTATTGCCATCGGTGTTCCGGTATTTTACGGAATGCTGCTTGGTACGGCGGCCGGTTTGATTGTTATTCCGCTGCTGTATGTTTTGTTCCAAACTATCAGTGAGCACTTCAGCTCCAACAAGCCTAAAGCGGAGGAATAAAACTTAAGCACAAAAAACTCCGAGCTCATAGAGTTCGGAGTTTTTTTTGCGGCCTTAATACCGTCTTATTTAAGGTAGTTCAGCAGCGACATGCTCAATGCGTTTTGCAACACAGAATAAGAGGCCGCCAGATTATTCTGTGCAGCAGCGCTTTGACGGCAGCTTCTTCTTGGTTAACATTTTTGAGCGAATCAACACTGGTCTGCAAATTGTTTTTAACCAATGTCAAATTCTCATCGGTAGCGTTCAACAACACATAGTTAGCATCAAGCTTTGCCGTAACTGAATAAAGGCTGGAGTTGGCGCCTGATTTCTTGGTGTCGCCGCTGTCATCAACCGCATTTAACAGCAGTTTGTTGGCAGAGGTAACAATATCATAAGCTTTGCTGGCGTCAATCAAGCCGTCAATATCCGCCGGATTAGCGGTGTCAACCAGATTGCCTTGCGCAATTTGCCCCAACGCGCGGAACAATTTTTCAAAGGCGCCGTCATCAGCAGTAACATCCATGCTGATAGATTGGTTGCTGGATATCATCCGGTCAATAGAAGACTGCCCGCCCACATAATAAGAGGTGGTAGACATTTCCCAGCGGCTGGAATCCGGAATAATTACCTGATCGGCATTAAAATAATCCGGATTTGCGGTTACATTGAGCGAACCGTCGGCATTAACGCCGGTTACCTGAACTCGCGGAGCAACATTGCTGCCCATTCCGTTCATTTCAATTACCGCGCCCACCGGATAAGATGTGCTGATGGTGATGCCGGTCGGATCATCAAAAGCCTCATCAGTAATATTGTGTCCGTCGCTGTCTTCAAAGATAATGGTTTTACCGTCTTCAGAAACCGACTTGACTACAAAAGAATTATTGTTGCCGGCTGTTCCGCCGATAACCACTGTGTCGCCGGCCTTAATGGTGTTAAAGGCGCCATATTGAGCGGCATTCAGCGAGTTCTTATCGGCATCAAAAGTCAGTTTGCCGGTAGTTTCGGGATTAGCCGCAACCGCTTGTTCCAAAAATCCGCCGGCTTTTTCCGGAGTAATCTTAAACTGGTTGCCTTCAATCTTATCAATAGTCAGGCTGCCGGTCGAGGCATTGGTGACCGTGCGGTTGCACAGGTTTGCCGTGCTGTTGGTCGGAAATTTGATATTTTTGCCGTCATAATAGCTCTGAAACTCGCTCAAAGACTTAAACGGAAAATTAATCGGCGAAGTTGTGGCATTGCCGCCGCCAAACAGATATTTGCCGTTGGCCGAAACATTCAGCGCGTCAACCAGCATCTGCAGGGTCGAAAAAGCCGTATTTTGCAGTTCGTTCAGGTTGCGCGCCTGATCCTGGCTCATGGTATAAGGCTCTCCGGTCTCAACGCCGGTAGCTTTCAGGATTGAAGAGCCGCCGTTAATGGTATAAAGCGGAAATTCAAAAGTAGCGCCGTCAAATTTATAATCCGGATATTTGCCGGCCGGGTCAATCTTATTTTGCAGCGCCTGCATAACTTTTTCGGCATAACCGTCAGTGCCGGAATCCGCGGCAATACCCGAAAGGTCAATATTATTGCCGTTTCCGTTATCGGCAAAAGTATATTGGGTGCCGTTAATGGTAATGGTTTTGCCTAAATATGTGGCTTCATTATTATCGGTAAAAGTTATCTTTCCGCCGGTATAATCCGGGGTCAGGTTATCAATATCCGAGCCGCTGAACGAGTTAATCATTGCCTTGAAATCGCTGACGGCATTATTGATTGCCTGCATCGAGGTGTTCATGGTTTTGAGCTCAATATTCAGGAGCTTGTTGTTCTCCAGCAGGTTATCCGCAACATTGAGCGACGCTTCCATATTAACAATGCTATACGCGCTTATGCCATAGCCCGAATAAGTCGGAGATTTGAGGCCGGTCACGCTTTGATAGTTATAAAGCTCAAACCGTGATTTATTGTTCATGGTTTGGCTCAGCAGGTTCATATAGCTTGAATAAGTAGGTACTCTGGTCATTTCTCAATCCTCCTATACGATATTCAGCAGCATATCCAAAATCTCTTTGGATGCGGTGAATGCCTGAGCGCATGCCGCATAAGTCTGTTGAAATATAATCATTTGTCCGAGTTCTTCATCCAAATCCACCCCGCTGATTTTTGCCTCTTTGGTGGCTATCGAGTTGGTCAGTTCCTGCTGATAACTCAAAGAACTTTCGGAATTGCTGGTTTGCGACGCAATATTTCCGACAAAGGTTGAGGCATAGTCGGCAAAAGTGCTGCTGGTCTGAGCAATGGTGCCGGATTGTTTAAAGTTATAAGAGGCACCGAATGCTTTGACCAATTCATTGGCAATATTGTTGGAGGCCGGGCTCATAACATATTTGCCGGTTGAAGAATTAAATTCCGGCGCGCTGGCGGAAATCAGCCCCGGGTTAGTTTGAATATCGTCTCTAACTCCTATACTCTGGGCAATATTTGCCGAGGACGGCTCCATACCCAAACGTCCGAGCAGGTTGTTGCCCTGCGTCTCAACAATTTCCAACTGATCGCCGTTCAGGTTCTCAATCCGCAGCATATAGCCGCTGCCGTTGGGCACCAAAGAGGCGCGGATTGAGCCGTTAAGCGCCTGGTTGTCATTAATGGATTTGGCAATATCGCTCAGGCTGTCACTAGGGCTGATGGTGATTGTACCGTAATTAAAGCCGTTTTGCTGGTCAGAAAAGCTCCAGATAGTCATGCCGGTAACGCCGAGATTAGCATTGGCCGATACAACTTTGGAATCATAAATAGTATTGTTGCCGTTGCTGACAAACAGGTCATTCAGCCCGAAAAAGCTGGAAAATCCCTCATAAGTTTGCGAAAACAAACCATTGTTGCCGGCATCAAATTTAATTACGGCGTCTTGTTGGTCAGAACCCGGAGTTGAGCTGGCTTCATCAATAATGGAAAAACCGTAATAGCTGTCGCCGGTGTTGATAACCAATTTGCCGTCATTGTCAAAATAAACCTGAGCCTGCGGCAGATTCGGGCCATCAGCCGAGCGCATCCAATCTTGGATTGCCTGAGCCATATCGCTTACCGAACCTTCAGTAAAACCAAGTCCGCCTTTGAGGTTGGTGGTAGAAACCTGCTTTCCTTCGGCATCAAAAATCGTAAAACGGACATCGCCTTTTTCCAGCCTGATGCTTTGCGGATAAGAACCGTCGTCAGCCTGAATAAAGGTGCGGGTACCGGTCAAAATATCCGCCGTATCAGGGAAAGATGTTCCGCGGTTATGAACTTTGTTAATCTCGTTCATCAGATTGCCGCCGAGCTGATCCAGCTGGCTTTGCAAAGAGGGCAGAATAGTATCGCGGACTTCAATCAAACCTTTGAGCTCGCCATCTTTAATGGAGTTGGTGATATCTTTGCCGTCCACATAAATACCGTTGATTCCTCCGCCGGCATAAGTAATGGTCGGGCTGGCTTGGGTTAACGCGCTGTGCGAGAGTTTGTGCGGCTCATTGTCCAACAGGGTTGTGCCCGATGTTGTTTGAATCACCAGAGCGCCGGTCTCGCGTTTGAAATAAGATATGTCAATATAGCTGCTCAGTTCGCGCAGAGCTTCATCGCGGGCATCAAGCAAATCGGCCTTGCCGTCATATTGCAAAATGTTGTATTTGACAATCTCATCATTCAGGTTGTCAATTTTTTCCAGCAGTTCATTGATGCGGGTAACGGTGTCGCTGATCTGCAGGTCGGCATCGCCGCGCAGTTTCTGAATCTCCGAAGACACAGAGTTCAAGCGGCTGGTGATGGTGTTAGCC
>JBNMLW010000090.1:0-4751 GCA_050875025.1 Alphaproteobacteria bacterium | reverse complement strand
GATGGAGAGCTTGTGGCGGGCAAAAATTCCCTTTATTTCCTCTATGGGAGCTGCGCTCAAGTGCGATACTTCGGCTATTCGGTTTGCCAAACTTTCTCAGACCGAAAATTGTGCTTTGGCGCGCATGGTGCGTCAGCGTTTGCGACGCCGCGGCGTAGAGATTAAAGACATTGACTGCGTATATTCCAAGGAGTGTGCCAAACTGCCCGCTACTGCGCTGGCTATGCCGGAAGAAGGGCATCGCCATATTATGGGCTCATTACCTACAATAACCGCCATTTTTGGGCTCACTATTGCCAATCAGGCAATCTTAAAGTTGGCGTCTGCAGATTTTAGAGCGTAAAACTCTGTTTATTTGCTTGTAACGGCAGTTTTTTTCGGCTATTTTAAAACTGTTTTAATTTGGGAACATAACAATGAAAATGATAAAGCCCGTGGTTAATCTCTCTAAGGCTGCTGAGAACTACGATACATTTATACTTGGATACAACGGCGTCCTGCACGAGGGTGGGGCGATTTTGCCTGCCGCGGCTGATGTTATCATGAATCTGGCCTCTCGAGGAAAAAAACTTGTTTTGTTAACCAACTCTGCCTCTCGCATTGCCGCTATTGCCGATTGGCTGACCGCCAATGGTATCAATCCGCGGCTGTTCAGCTGTATTATGAGTGCTGGCGAGATTCTGCATTATAAGCTGAAATCCGGCAGCGGAAGCTACGGTGCATTGGGCAGAAAATACTATCATCTGGGGACGGTTGTCGATAACGGGGTTTTTTGCGGCCTTGACTATGCTCGGGTCAATAATTTGAATATGGCGCATTTCTTGTATATGAATGAGGTCGGCGATGTCAATGACACCATTGATACCTATCGCCCCTTGTTGATGCAGGCTGCCGGCTTGGGCATTCCTTTTGTTTGCGCCGGCAATGACACCTCTTGCTTTAAGGATGGCAAAATTTGTTTGGCTGCCGGTGCCATTGCTGAGCAATATGCCATTATGGGCGGGCGCATTTTAACTTTGGGTAAGCCGGATATCAATATTTTCAAATATTGCCTTGATGGTATTCCGGATGTCGGCAATATTTTGGTTATTGGTGATAATGTTGCCACCGATATAAGAGGGGCGGCTATGCTGGGTTTGGACTCCATGCTCATTACTAAAGGTGTGCACGTAAACTTTTTGGGCGAGGGATATATTCCCGATGTGACCAAGACTCGCGAGCTGTCCGACAGCTATGATGCCTCTCCGGGGTATGTAATATCTAACCTGCGGTGGTAGTCATGAACTGGAAAAATTTTTCATTTTTGCTGGCGGCGCTGGTTTTTCTGATTGTAGTTTTAACAACTCCGCTCAACAAAATTTCACGCCTTGGCTCTGTTCATCTTGGTACTCCTCCGGCCAATTTTGAGCTTAGCGCCGAAGAGATTAACAGTTTTATGGAAGTGTGGGCAGATTTTATGCAAAAAGGGCTGGCCGATTCTATGAAGCAAATTTCTCTCAACAGCGATGGCTCTGTGCCGCCGCGGGTTGTCCGCTGGCTCAATGCCAAAGGCTGGAGTGCCGAATATTTCTTTGCGGTGGAGCAGCGTTTGCGCGGGCTGGTTTCTATTGCCACCTTGCAAAACAATCTGGAAGACAATCAAAAATTATACGAAAAAAACGCTAACGACAATTTGCGCCGGATTATCAAAAATCAAAAAGAACAGTTTGCCGCACTTCGCTACAATCAGCAGGAGCTGGCTCTGGTGCGTGCTAATATTTATCAGATTGTCAATGTATTAAACGGCTCGGCTGTAGTCAAATAGAACCTATTTATTTAATTCTTCTGCCAACATTTGCAGTTCCAGCCACTGATTTTCCTTGCCCTCTTTCACGTTTTGCAGTTCTGGCAGTTTGCGGCTCAGTTCATCAAAACGTTGAGGTTGCGCGGTGTATAAATCCGGATTGGAGAGCTCTTGTTCAATTTGGTTGATTTCTTTTTCAATATCCGCCACTTCTTGCGGCAAAACCTCCAACAGACGCTGCTGATTGTAGCTAAGCTTTTTGGGTTTGTTGACAGAGGTCTGGGTTGCGGCAACTGCCGGCTTTTTGGGCGCAACTTTGCTTACCGGTTTAATCTCGTGTTCAGGCAGTTTCTCCAGCAGTTCGCTGTAACTGCCGGCATGCTCATAGACGGTTCCGTCGCCTTTCAGATAAATCACTGAGCTCACCACCCGATCCAAAAAGTCGCGATCGTGGCTTACAATCAGAATTGTTCCGCCATAGTCGTCCAGCACTTCTTGCAATAAATCCAGCGTGTCCATATCCAAGTCGTTGGTCGGCTCGTCCAATACTAAAAAGTTTGAGGGCTGTGCCAGTGCCGCCGCCAACATCAGACGGTTTTTTTCTCCGCCCGAAAGTGCCGCCACCGGACATTGAGCCTGGCTTGGCTTAAACAAAAAGTCTTTCAAATAAGCCACCACATGCCGCCAGTGTCCTTGCACCATAATATGGTCGCCCTTGTCGCACAATGTCTGCCACAGCGTTTTCTTGGGGTCGAGAGTGAGGCGATTTTGGTCAAAATAAGCTTCTTCCAGATTTTTGCCGATTCGCACAAACCCGCTGTCTGGCTCCAAGCGCTTAGTCAAAAGTTTTACCAACGTGGTTTTGCCTGCGCCGTTTGGTCCCACAATACCGATTTTGTTTCCTTTAATAATGCGGGTGGAAAATTCTTTGACAATTACGCGCTCGCCAAAACTTTTGCAGATGTTTTTAGCCTCAATCACCAACTTAGAACGAAAATCGCCTTCGTCAATATTCAGGTTTATATTGCCAATCTGTTTTATTTGCTCTTTTCTTTCCAATCGCAATTGTTGCAATTTGCGCAGACGCCCCATATTACGCCGCCGTCTTGCGGTTACTCCTTTGTGCAGCCATTCAGTTTCTTCGGCAATTTTGCGGTTAAGATTGTTTTGGTCAATAATCTCCTGATTAATGATTTGCTCCTGCCATTCTTCAAAAAACTTAAACCCGCGATTGTTGTAGTGCATTTTGCCGCGGTCAAGCCAAAAAGTCACATCGGAAGTGTTGCTCAAAAACATACGATCATGAGAAATAAGCACTACCGCACCGCTAAAGTCTTTGATGATTTTTTCCAGCTGTTCAATTGTGGCAATATCCAAGTGGTTGGTTGGCTCATCCAGTAGCAATATGTCAGGCTCGGCAATCAAGGCTTTGGCCAGTGCGGCTTTGCGGCGCTCTCCGCCCGATGCCTTCGGCACTTCTTGTTCTGCGGCAATAGCAAACTGCTCCACCAAAATATTAACTTTGTATTCCAATTCCGGAGTGTAGTCCTCGATTCCGCTGCGAACAACTTCGCGCAGAGTTTGACACTTGCCAAAATCCGGCTCTTGGGGCATATAGGCTACTTTTACCCCCGGTTGGATAAAAACTTCACCGCTGTCCGGCTCCAAAACGCCGGCAATAATTTTGAGTAGAGTAGATTTACCTGAACCGTTGCGTCCCACCAGCGAGATTTTGTCGCCGCGGTTAATATAAAGCTCAACATCGCTAAACAGCTGATTATCGCCAAAGGCAAGCGCAATGCCTTTCAAAGTATAAATCGGAGGTTCCTGCATGGCCGGCTATAAATCGTCCTCCACCATGCGCACCCCTTCAATCTGCCATTCCACGCCTTGAGCCGCCCACAAAAAGAAATCGTTAATTTTGTCTTCTTTTACGCCGACGGCGCAGCCGATTTTATATATATTGCACATTTCTTCATCAGTTAGTTCATGATCAGAAATAGAGAGCATAACCATTTCTCTGATAAAGTAGCGACGCAGGCGGATATCGGCAATTTTCAGCAGCTCGTTGGATACGCTTTCTGGTTTTTTGAGCTTTTTCAGAGTCTTTAGTTCTGCTGCCGGAAAGCTGATTTCCAATGCCTGTTTTTCCAGATAGCGGGTTCGCTCCGGTGTCAGCCTTGTGTCGGCTCTCAACACATACATCAAAACTTCCAGATACACCGCCTTGGCCTCAGAATCCAAATTTTCCTTAAATGTCGAGCTCATAACTCAAAAAATCCTGCTGTTAAAATTGATTTACTTATACATAAAAAATAAAGATTTGCAAAATAAAAAAATGATTATATTATAAGCCAACTTACAAAAATTTTGGCAGGGAGATATTAGCAATGCCTTTGAAGATAGAATTAAAACCGCATGAGAGCATTATTATTGGTGAGTCTCTTATCACCAACGACGGCGAGCGCACTCGTTTTTATATTGAAGGCAATGTTCCAATCCTGCGCGAAAAATTTATTCTGCGTGAAAAAGACGCCAACACTCCGAGTCGGAGGATTTATTTTGTGGTTCAGCAGATGTATCTTTCCCGCGGCAATGTAGATTTGCAGAATATGTATCTGGAATACGTCCGCGATTTGCAGGATGCTGCTCCCAGCCTGATTCCTTATATTGCGCCCATCAGCGAGTGCATCTTGGCCTCCGATTACTATGGAGCCATTAAGGCTGCTGCCAAGTTGCTGGCCAAAGAGGACGAATCATTCGGAGATATCCTAAATCCGCAGATTTAGGCGCTGTTTAAGTCTTTATTTACCATTGTATATTAGACTCCAAAGATAAGTATTGAATCGTTTTTGATTTTATGCTATATTAATACCTGTAATGTAAGAATTACATTCACAGTGTCTTGTGTCCACAGTATTTTGGAGAAAAGCTATGTCTAATATTTCTTTGACCGCATCCATGAGAT
>JBNMLW010000089.1:0-4850 GCA_050875025.1 Alphaproteobacteria bacterium | reverse complement strand
GGCCGAGTGTTATGAAAAAGTGATGCTGGGCGTTGGTTTTGCTGAAGAATGGGTGATGAAATACCATTCGGAAGCGGGTGGAGATGAGTACAACAAACTGTACGAAATTATGCCGCTGATTCCGCGCCAAGGTAAACCGAAAGTTCTGGTCTTGACCGGAGCAGGGCATTCGCTGACAGCGGCGCAGTCAATGATTCCGATATTTCCGGAAATCGATTTTTGTTTTTTTGAAACGCCTTCTGTTACCTTGGGTAAACGGTGTTTTGAAAGCGAAAAATTGGATTTTTCGGGTTATGGCGCAGATGCCTTGCTGTACAACATCATTCAGGCCAGAATGATAAGGGGACCGCAAGGATTGGCGCTTTCGGGCAATCTGATGACTACTGCTCCGAGCCGCAAAGACATTCTGTCCTTTCTGAAGAACGGGTTTGCGCTGTATTGCGACAGTCCCAGAATTTGGAAGTATCTGAGCTTTGATTCGCAAGAAGGACAAAAGCTCTATCTCAACAGAAAGTCGTATGTGGAGAATCTTCCGCAAGATGAGGCCGAAGATCTCAAAAAGCTGAAAAAGCTGATTGTCGGCACCAAAGACCGGTTGCGGGCATTGGGATTGGGCGTAATCTGATCTTGGGCAAATAAAAAACCTCTCACTAATTTGTGAGAGGTTTTTTATTGCTTATTTTAAGGCTGGTTATTCGGCAACCTTAAATTCGGCCATGTGTTCCAGCAGAGAACGTTTTTCGTTAACATTCTCCTGAGCTTTTTCTACCAAGTGCTCATAGCGCTCGGGGTTCTGCTTGTTAACAATCTGGAAACGGGTTTCGTTAGCCATGTATTCGGCCAAAGGTTTGGTCGGGGCTTTGGAATCCAACATCAGAGGAGCTTTGCCCTCTTTGATGTTGTCCGGATTGTAACGGTACAGCGGCCAAGAACCGGATTCAACGGCGGCTTTCTGGTGGTTCAGACCATCGGCCAGGTTGAAGCCTTGAGCGATACAGTGAGAATAAGCAATGATGATAGACGGGCCGTCATAAGCCTCGGCTTCATTCATGGCTTTAATCAACTGAGTATCGTTGGCGCCGAAAGATACCTGAGCAACATAGACATTGCCGTAAGACATGGCAATCATAGCCAAATCTTTCTTCGGCAAAGACTTACCGGCAGTGGCGAATTTAGCAGAAGCGCCCATCGGGGTAGCTTTGGACTGCTGGCCGCCGGTGTTGGAGTAAACGCCGGTATCCATTACCAGGATATTGATGTTTTTGCCGGAGGCAATGGCGTGATCCAAGCCGCCGAAACCAATATCATAAGCCCAGCCGTCGCCGCCCAAAATCCATACGGATTTCTTAATCAGGTAGTCGGTCAATTTGTCAAGGTGTTGAGCCTCGGCGGTGTTGATGCCGGCCAGTTTGGCGCGCAGCTGTTTAACCAAATCGCGCTGCTCGTCAATCTCAAGGTCAGTAGACTGCGGGTTGTTGAGCAGTTTGTCGGTCAACTCAGCGCCGACTTTGTCTTTGAGGCCTTCAAGCAAGGTCTTGGCAAAGTGAGTCTGCTGATCAATAGAGAAGCGCATACCCAAACCATATTCGGCGTTGTCTTCAAACAGAGAGTTTGACCAAGCCGGGCCATGGCCTTTTTCATCTTTGGCATACGGAGTTGTCGGCAGGTTGCCGGAGTAAATTGAAGAACATCCGGTAGCGTTGGCAACAACCATGCGGTCGCCAAACAACTGAGTCAACAATTTAACATACGGGGTTTCGCCGCAGCCTGCGCAAGCGCCGGAAAATTCAAACAGAGGTTGAATCATCTGGGTGGTCTTGGGCAAGTTCTTGGCAACTTCGGTTCTCTTAACATAAGGCAGAGTCTCAAAGAACTTCCAGTTGGCAACTTCAGCATCCAAATGGTTTTCAATGTGATCCATGTTCAGAGCCTTGAGTTCCGGATTGGCTTTGTTCTTAGCCGGGCAGGCAGAAGTACAAATACCGCAGCCGGTGCAGTCTTCAGGAGAAATCTGCAGAATGAACTCTTTGCCGGCAAACTCTTTGCCCTTGTATGCGGCGTGTTTCAAAGTAGCCGGAGCATTTTTGAGCTCTTCAGCCGAAGCAACTTTCATACGGATTACGCCGTGCGGGCATACCAGAGAGCATTTGCCGCATTGGATACAGGTTTCAGAATCCCATACCGGAATTTCGGTTGCGATGCAGCGTTTTTCATACTGAGTGGTGCCGGTCGGCCAAGTGCCGTCAACAACCTGCTCAAAAGCGCTGACAGGAAGCTCATCACCGCGGTTGGCAATGATTTCGCCGGTAACTTTGCGGACAAATTCCGGAGCGTCAGCCGGAACCGGCAGATGACGATGGAATTTAGAGGTAACTTCGTTCTGATATTCAACCTTGTGCATGTGAGCCAAAGAGGCGTCAACAGCGGCAAAGTTCTTTTGAACAATCGCATCGCCTTTCTTGCTGTAGGTCTTCTTAATGGCATTTTTAATCTGCTCAATAGCTTCATCTTTTGGCAGAATGTTAGAGATTGCAAAGAAGCAAGCCTGCATGATGGTGTTAATGCGCTGGCCCATGCCGGTGTCGCGGGCAACTTCTACAGCGTTAATGGTGTAGAGATTGAGTTTCTTCTCAATGATTTCCTGCTGAACTTCAATCGGCAGGTGATCCCATACTTCCTCAGCTTTGTAAGGAGCGTTCAACAAGAAGGTGGCGCCGGGTTTGGCAATCTTCAGAATGTCAACCTTGGCCATGAACGGGAACTGGTGGCAGGCAACAAAGTCAGCTTTGTTAATCAGATAAGCAGCCTTAATCGGGTTATCGGAAAAACGCAGGTGAGATGTGGTCATAGAACCGGATTTGCGAGAGTCATATACAAAATAACCCTGGCCATATTTGCCGGCATCTTCTGCAATAATCTTAATGGAGTTCTTGTTGGCGCCGACAGTACCATCCGCACCCAAGCCATAGAATACGGCGCGGACAACATCTTTGCCCTCGGTGTCGATATCATCGCTGTAGGGCAGAGAGGTGTGGTTAACGTCATCATTAATACCAACAGAGAAACCGTTAATCGGTTTGGCTGAAGCACCGTTGTCATATACGGCGCGAACCATACCCGGAGTGAACTCTTTGGAAGACAAACCATAACGGCCGCCGTAAATGCGCGGCATAGAGGCAACTTCGCCATTGGCAAAAGCCTGAGTCATGGTAGCAACAATATCCAAATACAGAGGTTCGCCGATAGAGCCGGACTCTTTGGTACGATCCAATACATTGATAACTTTTACGGAAGCAGGCAGAGCCTTAATGAAAGACTTGCTCGGGAACGGACGGTACAAATGAACTTTCATCAAGCCTACTTTGTAGCCGTTGTTGTTGAGGTAGTTGATAGTTTCTTCAACGGTCTCAGCGCCGGAACCCATAATGGCAATAACCTGCTCAGCGTCAGCCGGGCCTACATATTCAACAACTTTGTACTGGCGGCCGGAAATCTTGGCAAACTTGTCCATCTCTTCCTGAACAATGGTTTCTACTTTGTTGTAGTAGGGGTTGGCAGCCTCACGGCCCTGGAAGAATACATCAGGGTTCTGAGCAGTACCGCGGATAACCGGAGCCTCAGGACGCAGAGCATGCTTAGCATTGAACTGGTAGTCAACGCCTTCCAACATGGCGCGCAAATCATCATCAGACAAGAGCTTAATCTTCTTGATTTCGTGAGAAGTGCGGAAACCGTCAAAGAAGTGCATGAACGGAACGCGGGAGCGCAGAGTAGAGGTCTGAGCGATAGCGGCAAAGTCATGAGCCTCTTGAACAGAGTTGGAGCAAAGCATTGCAAAACCGGTCTGGCGGCAGGACATAACGTCAGAATGATCGCCAAAGATTGACAAAGCATGATAAGCCAAAGAACGGGCAGCAACGTGCATTACAAACGGAGACAGCTCGCCGGCAATCTTATACATGTTGGGGATCATCAGCAACAGACCCTGAGAGGCGGTGAAGGTGGTGGTCAGCGAACCGGCCTGGATAGAACCGTGGCAGGCACCGGCGGCACCGGCTTCAGACTGCATCTCCTGAACCTCGGGCACAACACCCCAAAGGTTTTTCTGTTTGGCTGCAGACCATGCGTCAGCCCATTCGCCCATCGGAGAAGACGGGGTAATCGGGTAAATAACGCAGACTTCATTCATGCGGTGGGCAACGGAAGCGGCGGCCTCGTTACCATCCATCATTTTCATTTTAACTTCTGACATATTATATCCTTAAGTTACGTTAATAAAAAAAGCCCTCAGACAGACAATTTTATGCCTAATCTTCCGGCCTGAGGTTTAATTAGAATCTTATTTCAGGCGTTTTATAGCATTGATGTTGCAAAAAATCCAGCAAAAAAGTCAGGTTATTCCAGATAATTTTTAAAATTCCGGCTGTGTAAAAAATCTGCGGTTTGCTTGAAGTTTTTGACAGTTTGGCTTAAACTCCGAACGTTTTTTATAAGAGGAGAAAGTAAATGAAAAAAATTATTGCTGCATCTTTATTGTCCGTAGCTACCGTTTTGGCTGCTCAGGCCAATGCTTTTGATATTGCCGACGTAGCCGGCAAAGTCCAGTCCGCCGCCGACAAAGCCAGCGCCAAAATTGACAACGCTCAGGCCAAAACCGATGCCAAAAATGCCGAGGCCAAATCAAAGCTGGAAAAGAAAATTGCCGATTTAAAAGCTAAAATTACCAAACTCCAGTCTTCTGACAACTCCAAATCCGCTTCCACTCAAAAAGCCATTTCCGATGCCAAGGCTAGTGTTGAGGCGTTGACTGCTAAGTTGAAAGCTTTGCAATAATAGGCAAGCTTGTCTAG
>JBNMLW010000088.1:0-4852 GCA_050875025.1 Alphaproteobacteria bacterium | reverse complement strand
GTTTTGCCGCTCCGTTGTATTTGTCAGAACTTTCTCCGCAAAAAATCCGCGGCATGCTGATTTCATTATTTCAGCTTGCCATCACTGCCGGTATTTTGCTCTCTTATCTGATTAACCGCATTTTTGCCACTCACGAATTTAATTGGCGCTGGATGTTGGGTTCCGGCGTTGTTCCGGCCGCAATTCTGCTCATCGGCATCAGTTTTTTAAGCGATACCCCGCGTTGGCTGATAAGCAAAAACCGTGACGAAGAGGCCAAAGACATCTTCCGCCGGATTGAGCCGAACGGCGACATCGACAGCCATGTAAAAGAAATCAGAGAAACTCTTGCCGCTCCCAAGAAAAAAACCAAAACTCCATGGCAAAAATGGATGCTTATGCCTGTTTTTGTCGGGGTTGGCATTATGTTTGTGCAAATCTGCACCGGTATTAACACCATTATTTATTACACCCCCACCATTTTTCAGATTGCCGGTTTCGATTCGCATATTGGAGCATTATATGCCACCATCGGTATCGGCTTTGTAAACTTTATTATGACGATTGTCGCCATCGCCACAATTGACAGGCTTGGCAGAAAACCGCTTTTGTATATAGGTCTCAGCGGAATGTTCTTAAGCTTGCTGGCATTAGGCGGCTCGTTCGCCTGGGCGTCAGAACTCGGCGATACCCGCAAATGGATTGCCGTGGCCGCGGTTGTTGTCTATATTGCCTCCTTTGCCATGAGTCTGGGGCCGGTAGCCTGGATTATGATTTCTGAGATTATGCCGCTGCAGATTCGCGGTCTGGCCATGAGCGCTGCCACAGTCTCAAATTTCGGCTTTAACTTCATTGTGGTCTTAAGCTTTTTGCCGATGCTCAACCTCATCGGAAACGCCGCCACATTTTGGACGTTTGCCGGCATTACTGCCTTTTCGATTTTGTTTGTATACAAATTTGTACCGGAGACCAAGGGCATCTCTCTGGAAAAAATCGAAAAGAACTGGAAGAACGGCATTTCTGCCCGCAAATTTAATGAATAAGGAACTTGAACTATGAAAATTTTGGTCGGAATGAGCGGCGGTGTAGATTCTTCTGTTGCCGCATTGTTGTTGAAACAAGCCGGACACGAAGTTATCGGCGCCACCATGACAATCTGGGATGAAAAAATCCGCCAGCTGGCACCAAGTAATCGCGACGCCTGTTTCGGCCCCAAAGAGAAACAAGACGTCGAATCTGCCCGCGCAATCTGCCAAAAACTGGATATTCCCTACTACGTATTTGATTGCCGCGAGCAATACAAAAAACTGGTTCTAAGCAATTTCAAGCACGAATATCTTAACGGCCGCACTCCGAACCCCTGTATTTGGTGCAATGCCACTATCAAATTTGAGGCTCTGCCGCGCACTGCTCGTGAAAACGGTTTGGAGTTTGACAAGTTTGCCACCGGACACTATGCCAGATTAGATTTCAACAATGCCAGCGGCAGATATTTTTTGCGCACGGCCAAAGACTTGCGCAAAGACCAGTCTTACTTTATATACCGCCTGCAACAGGAACAACTCGGCCGAATTATGCTGCCTTTGGGCGAGTATAACAAACCGCAAATCCGCGAGCTTGCTCACCAGGCCGGTTTGGCTGTCTATGACAAACCCGATAGTCAGGATTTTTATTCCGGCGATTACAGCGACCTGTTGGATGTTAAAGAAAATCCCGGAAACTTTGTAACCCGCGACGGCAAAATTCTCGGACGCCATACCGGAATCTGGAACTATACTATCGGACAGCGCCGCGGATTAGGTGTTTCTTCCGAACGCCCGCTGTACGTTATCGGATTTAATAAAGAAAGAAACGAAGTTATCCTCGGGCACGAAGAAGAAAGCCTCAAAAAAGGGCTGTTAGCCGGCAACTGCACCTGGATGGATTTTGAACTTCCGGACGAACCTTTTGCCACTACCGCCAAAATTCGTTCTTCTCAAACCCCGACGCCGGTAACCGTCAGCAAAACCGAAAAAGGGATTAAAGTCGAATTTATAGACTTACAAAAGGCTCTCACCCCCGGACAATCAATTGTCTTGTACAACGGAGACATTGTGTTGGGCGGCGGAATTATTGATGAGGTTTTATAAGAAAGCATAATTTCCGGCAAGCTCAGACAGAGTTAATACCACTCCTATGCTCAGCGGAATTGAAAAATTATCATCAATACCGAACTTGTCTTCATACATTTCGGCAAATGTCGCCAGCAGGCAGGCAAATACGCTTGTAACTCCAAACGGATATATTGAATTGCAAATCATATTCACGAACAACGCGCTCATAAAAAATGCGGCTGTCCCTTCCAGCGATTTGTTTTTATAGAGCTTGCGGGTTCCATAAGCTTTGCCGAACAACGCCGCCGCCGTATCGGAAATCAGCATTACCGTCAACGAGATTATGGCAATCGGCTTAGAAAACAAAACCGTACACATCAGCGCCGCCGCCAAAACATACATCGAACCGGTGGCCTGAAAACTTGCCCGCACCGTCTCTTTTTCCCGCAGGGTGCGGGCAAACAGTCTGGCAAAAAGCCATCTTGCCCAAGGCAAGCGCCGATAGTTTGCATATTCAATTACCAAATCGAGCAATAACAATATGGCAAAGAGCAATTCAGAAACCGAAGTTTCGGCAAAATAGATAACCAATGGGATCCATAAAGAACTGAGGTGTATTGCTTTGCGGTAAAATTCTTTTTTAAGAGACTTATCAATGTGCAGATTGCCCAACATATTGATATTTATTCGATAACTACGCAATGAATTGAGCCGTGACCGCCACTTTATATTCCGGTTAAAATTAAGCATTGAAACATCTCATTATTTATTACGATATATTTGCTTATAACCTAACCTGTTTAATAAGCAAGCTTTTTCTGTCAGGACGTATTTAAACTTAAAATCAGGCAATTATATTACATTAGAGAAAAGGAGCGACAAATGAGCAAAAAAGTAATTGAATACGGCAATCAGCACCACCGCGATGATGATAAAAAAGATTTCATAGTCCGCGCCAAACTGGAAGATCCGATGATAGATTCACTGCCGGAGCGCGATAATCAATGTGCCTTTGAACGCGATATGTATAATTTCGGCGATGAAGACGACTTGCCCGACAGCGACCGAGCCATGGACAGAAGCTGCAAAAACAACTGACCCAGACTCAACCCCATAAAATTCATTTTTAAATTTTTACAAATTATTAAACAATTTGTTTGAATACTGTCATTTAGTACTTTGCTGTCCAGTATTGTTTTTCCCCAAGTATTGAGAAAACGGGCATTCCAAGAAATTTCTCATATCGTATAAAAATATAACTTTAAGGAAAAACTAATGACTTTAGACATCTCATCTATATCCGGCAGCACATCTGCAACAACTTCTGTATCTTCCTCATCTGGTGATGAAACTTCCGCGCTTGAAGAGTTGCTCGAAGAACTCGAAGAGGCGGCCGAAGAAAAGAAAGCAGAAGAACAAGCTGCCGCCCAAAAAGAAGCTCAACAAGAAATCTTGGTTTCCTCGAATCAGCAGGAAAATCGCTTTTCTCCTTCAACTTTGCAAGCTCTGTTAGATACAGCTCAAGGAGAAGGCAACAATGACAAGTAGCATCTCAAGCACCACTAATAAAGACGAAAACGGTATTTCAAGCTGGGAAAAAAGCGTAACCGACGTAAATAATATTGATGAAAGTTTTGCCAATGCCAGAGACCTTGGTTATACCAGACTTAATTATGCCCGCGTAACTACTGTTGCCGAACTTGGAAAATACAATGAGCGGGACATCTACAAAATTCAAGTACAATCAAATGGAAAGCTGAGCATCAGCCTGCGCAACAGCGGAAGTGACGATAATGTTCTGGATTTATCGTCTTACGAAGACTACATCAATGACTTAAGAAGACAGCTGGATCCTGAAGGATATGCTGAGGAACTTGCCAAGAAAGCTGAAGAAGACGCAAAAAAAGGACTCCTTGAAGATACCGCGCCCGGCATGGCTCTTAAAGTTTATACCATCAAAAACAACAAGGAAGTCCTGATTGCTGACAGCACAGCCGATAAAGATTCTCAAGAATACCAAAATATGAAATTAATTTTGAGCGGGGAATATAAAGCCACTGCGGGAAATTATTATATTGAAGTCAGCCATGCCGAAGGGGCTGATACCAGCCAAGATTACCCTTATGCAATGCAGATTATGCAAGGAACATCTTATAAACATGACTATGTAATGACTCAAGCCGCATCAGCAGATACGACTAATAAAGAAATTTCCACAACCAAAGACGAAACTTTATCTTCGACAAACACTGGAACCAGTACAATCTCTGCGGCTTATGCGGCTCAAATACAAGCCGTTAGCGATGAAGGAGCCGCCAATATGCTCGCTGCAGGATATAGCAATATGGCATCACTTACCTCCGATGACTCATCAAGTACCGCAGCTTCTCTGTTTTCAACACTATTGTCGCAATAGTTAATGGCTTCTAATCACTCCGGCCCTGCCATAAAAAAACACCGCGTTGCTGCGGTGTTTTTTTATGGCGTACCCAGAGCCGGGATAGAGACAAAAAGCTGACCAACGTCAGGTTTTTGGCTCGTATCCCTAGTTTTTATTATTGAGCGAGGAAAGCGACAGCAACCGCAGCGAAATTATAAAAATTCGGATCCCTCCCCGTGAAAACAAGCTGCTAACAGCAGCGTAGTTTGAACGGAAGGGAACGCTACAAAAAATCCCCCGCAGAGCAGGGGATTTTGCAAGTGGCGTACCCGGAGGGATTCGAACCCACGACCCTCAGCGTCGGAGGCTGATACTCTATCCAACTGAGCTACGGGTACAT
>JBNMLW010000087.1:0-4858 GCA_050875025.1 Alphaproteobacteria bacterium | reverse complement strand
GAACCACTCAAATCACCTCATTTCTACAATATCTAAAGGTTAAAACCAAATTTGCTTTACTTTGTAGCACAAAAAAAATAAATTGCAAGCGAAAAAAGCCCCGTCATGATAACGGGGCTTAATGCTATTTCTTGGCTGCAGGTTGAGCCAGGCCCAATTCTTCCATAACCTCTTTTTTGAGGGTTACGTTGTCTGCCTTGCCGGTGGCAAACATCGGCAAAGTGTCATGATAAAGAATAAGGCGCGGCAGATAAAGCTCAGACATTCCGTTGTTGCGGATGTATGTGTGCAGCAGATCTTGAGTAACCTTTTGGTTGTTGGTAACCAAAACAATCTGCTCGCCTTTGCTTTCGTGCGGAACCGCCACAACGCCATAAGAGAAGTCTGTGCCCATGGATTCGCAAGCTTTTACAACCATTTCATGGACAGCATTCAGAGATACCATCTCGCCGCCGATTTTGGCAAAACGTTTGATGCGGTCTTTGATGTAGACAAAGCCGATTTCATCGATTTCAACCACATCGCCGGTATGATACCAGCCGTCTTTGAGCGGAACCAAAACACCCGGATTATCAGGCATAATGTAGCCCATCATAACGTTGGGGCCTTTTACCCAAAGCTCGCCGCCTTTTTCAATGCCGGGAACCGGCTCAATCTTGTATTGAATCTTCGGCAGCAGCTTGCCGATAGAGCCAAAACGGTTGAAAATACGGTTGTTGGCCGTAACCACCGGCGAGCACTCGGTAGAACCGTAAGCTTCCATAACCCGGAGTCCGAAACGCTCAACAAACATATTGCGGGTATCGGGTTTGATGGCCTCAGCGCCGCCGTACATAAAGCGGACATTGTGGAAGTCCATCGGGTGGGCGATTTTGGCATAGCCGCGGAAGAATGTATCGGTTGCCATCATAATGCTGGCGCCGATTTCATAAATCAGCTCGGCAATGATACGATAGTGCAGCGGCGACGGATAGAGGAACAATTTAGCGCCCTCAAACAAGGGGAACAATGTGCCTACAGTCAGGCCAAAGCTATGGAACATCGGCAAAGCATTAAACAAAGTGTCGGTAATATTGATGGTTTCAATCGAGGACATCTGTTTGATGTTGGAGATGATGTTGGCATGGCTCAAAACTACGGCCTTGGGCGCGCCCTCTGAACCGGAAGTGAACAAAATTACCGCCTTTTTGTTGCCGCCCTCAGGGTGCGGAACACGTTTAATCTTATAGCGGATAAAGGCGCCGATTTTGTTGCCTAAGGTAATGTATTTGCGCAAATCTTCCAGATAAAAGATTTCAATGCCGGCTTTTTTCATCTCTTCAATAACCGGTTCCATTTTGGCATTGCGGATAAATAAATGAGAGGTGATAACCAAGCGGCAGGTGGCGGTGCGGCACATAGAAACCATATTTTTGGCGCCAACCGAGAAGTTCAGCATAACCGGAATACGGTCATAGGCCGACAAACCGAAGAAAGTGCACAAAGTAGCAATGGCATTAGGCAGCAACAAAGCTACATGCTCGCCGGGGTAAGTCTTTTTCTTGAAGAATTTGCCCAAAACAAACGATTTGATAATGATATCTTTGTAGGAATTGGGCACGCGGTTGATGTCCTCTACAAACATCGGGCGGCGCAACAGGCCTTTTTTGGAGTGAACCTTAGCGGTTTTCATCAGCTGGGCAAACAAAGAGATATTGTCATCATAAGAGGCATCAAAGCTCATATCGCGCATAATCATATAAACTTCGTTGCTGATGTGGTCTCTTTGACGGCGCAATTCATCTTTCAATTTGAACTTGACCGGTTTGCGGACAATAATTTGAATTTTGGGCAGCGGACGATGCGGCAGTTTGCCTTTGGTTTTTGAAAAATAGCCATATTGCGGGCCGTTAATCCAAACCGGAATAATCGGGGCGCCGGATTTATCGGCCAACAGGCCGGGAGCCTCATAAATCTTCATCAGGCCGCCGTTTTCGGTAATCCGCCCCTCGGCAAAGATAACGCAGCATCTGCCGCTGTCTACTTTGGCAATAAGCTCTTTTAAATCGCTGGGGTCAATCGGATTGAACGGCATAATGTCGGCCGTGCGCATAAATAAGCGGATCCATTTGTTACGGTAAAGGTGGCCGTTGAGGGCAAACACCGGATTGCCGGGCAAAAATGCAAACAACAGCAGCGGATCTAAGAAAGAAACGTGGTTGGATACATAAACTGCTTTGGCAGGAAGCTTGTTTTCATCAAACGCGATTTGGCATCTGACTTTCATTACGGTAAAAAAAGTCCGCAAACAAAATCTTACAATATCTCTCAAAATAAAAGTCTCCGAGAAGTTAAATTCGCTACTATCTAACTAAATTTGCACAATAATGTAAAGAGATAATTTGGCTATGCCTCAAGTATTGTTGCAAATTGTTACATAATAATTTGAAAAATATAGGATTTTGCCCATCGCAATAAGGGGATAAATCCGTTGTTGCCTTTTTGAAAAGAATCGGGCATAATCTCAAACAAGTGATTGATTGCAACCTGATATATATAAATAAAGTGAGAAAAAGTTGACCACAGATTCAAAAACCAAGCTCTTGTACAGCGCCTTTTGCGAGTTTGCCAAAAACGGTTTTCTGGGCGCCAAAACCCGCGATATTGCCGACCGCGCCAATATTAACATATCTTCTATTCTGTATTACTTTGGCGGCAAAAAGGGGATGTATGCCGCGGCTTTGGAAAATATTGTCGATACGGTTAAGTCCATGTGCACCGATGTATTTTCGCGCTATCAGCTGGTGACTGAGAGCGGCAGTCCTGAGGAGGCGAGGGCGTTTGCCAAAGAGATTGTGCAAAGATTTTTGCTGATTTTGTGCAATGAAGACTTGTCTAAGGATATGAAAACCGTGTTTTTGAACGAGTATTCACGACCGACTGACGAATTTTCTATCCTTTATGACGGGCTGATTTTGCCGGTGCATAAGATGATGGCCACCCTGATGTCGCAGGCAAGCGAAGGCAAAATCGATATTAAAGATGCCTATCTCTATACGTTTCCGCTGTTTTCGCAGATGTTTGTGTTTGCCTCGCGCAAAGATACCATTTGCTCATTTATGGAGTGGAGCGAATACGGCGTGCCGGAAAAACAAAAGCTGCTTAAGTATATGATAAAACAGATAGATTTTTTGATCGACAGCAACAAATAAATTAGGTTGTGTAAATAATTCAATCAGTTGATTGACAAATTAAAAAATCTGTATTAGAAGTTCATCTGTTCGTTTAACAACAGAAGAGACTTTTAATGAAAAAAATTCTTACACTTACCGCTCTGGGCACTGTTTTGTTGGCAGGTAATGCCATGGCTGCCGGTTTCCATTTGAGAGAGCAGTCTGCTGCCGCTCAGGGAAATGCTTTTGCAGGTGCTACTGCCGGTGCGGAAAACAACTCTTATGCTTATTTTAATGCCGCCGGTTTGACCCGCCATAAGGGCGACCAATTTACTGCCGGCGCAACTTATATTGTTCCTCGGGCTGAGGCGACCAATGTTAAGGACAGCAGCGGCAATCGCGGTCAAGATGTTAATAACATTGTGCACTCCGCTTGGGCTCCGAACGGCACTTATTCTCATCAGGTTGATGACAAACTGACTGTCGGCGCTTCTTTGAACGTCCCTTTCGGTATGATTACCAAATATGATTCTCAATGGCCGGGCAGTGATCACGGCATTACCTCTAAATTGGAATCTGTAGCTTTAACCCCGATGGCGGCGTATAAAGTAACTGACAAATTGTCAGTTGGCGCCGGTTTGCCGATTCAATACATCAGCGCCAGACTGAGCAATAGCGCGTACCAATCCGGACGTGGCGATTTGGGAGATACAACCATTAAAGGCGATACCACTGATGTCGGATATCAGTTGAGCGCTTTGTATGAACTGAATGACGATACTCGTTTCGGCATTAACTATCGCAGTGAGATTAATCACAAATTCAAAGGCGATATTTCCGGTTCGGGCACTGCGTCAATGATTCCGTATTTGAATCAGGATATCTCGGTTAAGCTTGATACTCCGGCGATGTTGTCACTGGGCGCATATCACCAGATTAATGACAAATGGGCAGTTATGGCTGAATGGCAGCGCGTATTCTGGAGCTCATTTAAATCCTTGGATGTAATTGGCAGTGAGCGCGTAGGCGGCACAGGCTCTTATATGTTGAGTTCTACACCGGAAAATTGGCGCGATACCGATTTCTTTGCTCTGGGTGCCAGCTACCAGATTGACAACCAGTGGAAGTTGCGCTTGGGTATGGCCTATGACCAGACCGCGGTTAAGAAAAAAGATCGTACTATTCGTATTCCGGACTCTGATCGTTTGTGGTATTCGGCCGGTCTGGGTTACCAATACAATGAGAACCTTAGCTTTGATATGGCTTACACCTACATTCAGGCTAAAAAAGCCTCTGTAGACACAGCCTCCGATGCAACTCATCGCGGTGTTTATGCCGAGTACAATAACTCTATTAAGTTGTGGGGTGTTTCTGCCACATACCGCTTCTAGTTATATAAAAGTCGTATAACGGCACATCTAGAGGCATTTGGTTCGGTCTCGGAAAATTCATGTACTATTTTGTACACTAAAATTTTCCTCGCCTTCCAAATGCCTCTATCTGTACCATTCTCCGGCTTTTCTAGAGATAGTGCTAAGTAGGCGAAAACGATTAGGCAGCGGCTCTATCGAGCTTGCTGGAGATTGTGCAGGGCGCGTTATCCTCTTTTATTGTAATTTTCGGGCTTGACCCGAGAATCCAGGTTAACCAATCAGCTATATTATCACCTGGATTACCCAGTCAAGCTGGGTAATGACAGTTAGGGG
>JBNMLW010000086.1:0-4860 GCA_050875025.1 Alphaproteobacteria bacterium | reverse complement strand
AACCAAAGCTCTGCCCCAATCAAAGCAGGTCAGCCTGATCGGCGCGGCAATAATATCCTTCTGTTCTATCTTTTTTAGCACGGAATTGGTTAAGGAAAAGATAACGCCTAACTCGGCCTTGAGCCTCAAGCTGCGCACCAGCCGCGGCAAAACAGCGGCATCTTGCAACATTGCGCGCAGGCGGCGGCAGATTTCGGCAATCAGTGCCCGCAGCCGCGGCGTTTCAGCGCTCAAATACAAGTCGCTTTCTGCTACGCCGTATTTTTTCAACAAATCTTTGGGCAGGTAACAGCGCTGCAGAAGGCACATATCGGTCTTCAAATCCTGCAGGTGGTTGCTTATCTGCAAAACCGCGCACAATGCTTCTGCCGGCAGATAGGTTGAGGGATTTTCATCGTGGATTGCCAGCATGAAACGCCCGACCGGCGCCGCCGAATAACGGCAGTAATCCGGCAGTTGTTCCCAAATCTCCATCTTTTCATTTTTAGCATCGCGCCGAAAGGCGGTCAACAAATCTGTATATAAGCTGCTGTCCAAATTTTCAGCGGTAAAGGCCTGTCCGAGTTTGCCGGCAATATTGTCGGTTTGGGCAAAAAAATCTTGTTCGGCCTGCGCCAGCAATTGCAGCTTTTGTTCTGAAGTAAGCTCCGGATTATCGGCAATATCATCTGCCTGACGCGCCGCCTGATAATAAAGCTGCACCAGCGGCTTCAGTTTTTTTGAGACCAGCATTCCCACCGGAAAATTTTCATCTTTTGCGGTTTTGCTCATAGCTGCTTTATCCAATCTCCGATTGCGGCCAAAGCCCGTTCGCAATAAGCCTGCTTGCGCTCTCCGCCCTTAATTTTGCGGAATTTGCCGTTGGCGGTGGTTTCGCCGCAGATTGTCGGAAACAGCCCGAAGTTTATATTCATCGGCTGATAGTTTTCAATATTGGTGGAATCTTGCAAATGTCCGAGCATTGAGCCGAATGCCGTTACCTTCGGCGGCAGAGCCGGCTCCTTGTCCAGAGCCTCGCAGGCAGCAAAATATCCGGCCAAAAATCCTACCGCGGCGCTCTCAATATAGCCCTCGCAACCGGTGATTTGTCCGGCAAAAGAGATGTTGGGCTTGCTTTTTAGCCGCAGGTAGTTGTCCAGCAGCAGCGGGCTTTTGATAAAGGTGTTTTTATGAATGCCGCCCAGTCTGGCAAAACGCGCGTTTTCCAACCCCGGAATCATACGGAATATGCGCTGCTGCTCCCCGTGTTTAAGTTTGGTCTGAAAACCAACCATATTGCGCAGGGTGTCTTCTTTATTATCTTGACGCAGTTGCACTACGGCGTATGGTTTGTGTTCCGGATTGTGCGGATTAGTCAATCCCACCGGTTTCATCGGTCCGAACAAAAGCGTGTCTTTGCCTCGCTCGGCCATCACCTCTACCGGCAGGCAGCCGTCAAAATATTCGGCCTTTTCAAAGTCGTGAAACTCAACCTTCTCGCCGTCCAAAAGCGCCTGTACAAAGTTGTAATATTCATCTTTTTCCAGCGGGCAGTTAATATAGTCAAATTTATCGCCTTTATCATAGCGCGATTGATACCAGGCTTTATTAAAATCTATGCTGTCTTTATAAATCACCGGAGCAATCGCATCATAAAAATTGAGCGATTGGTTATCGACTTCCTGCAGAATAGCTTTAATCAAATCCGGCGATGTCAGCGGGCCGCTGGCAATAATCCAGCGTTCGTCTGCCGGCGGAATTTGCCGGATTTCCTCATTTACAAAGTCAATCAGCGGGTGGCTGTGCAGGCGTTCCGTCACCATTTGGGCAAAACCGTCGCGGTCAACGGCCAGGGCTCCGCCGGCCGGAACCTTGGTTGCATCGGCGCATTGCATAATCAGCGAGCCGGCGCGCCGCATTTCTTCGTGCAACAGTCCGACGGCACTGGCCGCGGCATCGTCAGAACGCAGGGAATTAGAGCAAACCAACTCGGCGCAATATTCGGTTTTGTGCGCCGGAGAATATTTCAGCGGGCGCATTTCATGAATCACAACCTTTATGCCTCTTTGAGCCAGCTGCCAGGCAGCCTCGGAGCCCGCCAGTCCGGCTCCGGCGATGTGTATGGTTTTTGTCATTGTTTTTTCCTCAATACAGAATAGAGCATTTTATAGCTTTTTTGCGTCCAAATGTAAATAAAAACTTCTTATGTGATAAGTTAAGCATAATGTTTGCCATCGGCAATAAATGCGGCTATAGTGTAGAAAATTAGATAAGAGTATATGTTAATGATGCCGCGTTTTGTTGTTATCGGGCTGGTTGCCCTGGCTTTTTTGCATCCCGCTTTTGCCAGCGAGGATGAAGATCCGTTTATCTTTGGCGATGAGGTTCCCGCTGATATTGCTGAACCCGATTCTGTAGCTGTGCCGGCAGAGCCTGTCCGCTGGCATGAGGAGAGCGCGCCGGCTTTGCGGAGCACTCCCGCGATAGAGGGCGACTTTACTCCGCCGCCGTCTGACTATGCCCCGCCGGCATCGCAATCTCAGGAACTTCCGGTTTTGCCGGAGCTTCCGCCATATCCGCAGCCAGCCGCAACAGAGAATAAGCCGGTTCCGCAGCCCCAAATCTCCAAAGAACAAACCCTGACCGAAACCCTCAAGCAAGATACCGAGGTTGCCAAACCGGCGCTTCCCGCCAAGGTTGAAGATTCCTGGGTTGGCAAACTGGCGGCCAAAAATCCGCTTTCTCTGATTAGCGGCGATAAAGATTCTGAAGATTCCGCCAGCTTAGAAAAAATGGTTGATACTGCCCGCACAGATCAAAACGCCAGCCGCCGTTCCAATGCCTCGGTTTTTGATATCTCCGGCGTCATGTTGCGCATGAGCCTCAAACAGGTGGATAGAATTATGCAGAACCGCGGTTTTCGCAAGGTTGTGCAAAAATATCAGATTCCCAACTTTATTAAATGGCGCAATGAAGAGTTTTGCCGCAACACCGGCGTTGTCGGCTATGAGCGTATAGAAAGCTGCGTTACTCAAAAGGCCAAAAAAGAGAGCCACCAATATGTGCAGACGGCCAAATATGCCAAGTATGACACCAAAGAGGAAATGGAAGTAACTTTTTCCAGCAATTTTACCGACAACAAGGTGATTAAGATTGTTTACCGCAGCCAGGCCGCCAATGTTACCGGCAATAGTCCCAAGGCCACGTATTTGCGCAACATAAAAGTTTATGATTTTTGGAAAAAAATTAACCAAAAGTATGGTAAGCCTGACGATAAAGAAAACGTAACCTGGGGAATTGGCGGCAACAAGCCGTTTCTTAAGGCGGCCACCGGCTATCTTAAGCTTGAAGATCCCATGTTGCGGGAGTTGGATTATACCCGTATGTCGCGCGAGGACCAGCGCTATATGAATACGGATTTACACAGTTTTTAGGATGTTTGTTTGATGGATAAAAAGTTATCGGAACTTATCTGCACGAGAATCAGCCACGACCTTATCGGTAATATCGGCGCGGTTGCCAATGCCGCAGAATTGCTGGAAGAAGAAAACGATATTGCCGAGGTTAAAGAGGTGCTGCCGATTCTCAAAATCGGGTCGGGCGTTTTGGTTGCCAGATTGCGTTTTTTCCGCATGTTGTTTGGTTTGCACAGCCCCAATACCGAAGATATGGCGGTGGTCAAACAAACTACAGCGGCTTATCTGGCCACTACCGGCGGCAAACAGCCTCCGGCCTTGGAGTTTGCGCTTGCGAACCCGCGCTATGCCGTGGCGGCGATGGCGGCAGTTATGGCTTTGGCTGACCTTATGCGCGGCGGCAGCATTAATGTTGCGGAGCAGGGCGGCAAAGTCAGCGTCTCTGTCAGCGGTGATGTCAAACTTGGCGATAGCAAGGTTGAACAGTTTATCAGCGTTCTCAAGTCGTCGGCGGCGGAGATTTCGGCTCAAGATGTTCCGCTGCTCTATTTGTTGGATATTTGCCGCAATTGCGGAATTAAATTGTCTTTTGGCAGCAGTCCGGTGCTGCGTTTGGTTTTGGAGTAAAAAATGCCCAAGTGCCTGATAGCCGATGATTCAAAAATTATGCGCATGCTTCTCCGCAAGATTATGGAGAACTTTGGTTTTGATGTGTCTGAGGCCGAAGACGGCGAAGATGTTTTGGAACAATGCGTTTCTTACCGTCCGGATTTAATAATCAGCGATTGGTCTTTGCCGCTGATAGATGGCATAGATGTTTTGTACAAGATTCGCGCCGACCGCAAAATTAATCAGCCGCAATTTATGTTTTGTTCTTATGTAACTGATGCGGCGGTTATCCGCCAGGCTTTGGACGGCGGAGCCGATGACTTTATTATGCGTCCGTTTGATGAAGATATCATTGCCGGAAAACTTGCCATATTGGGATTGCTGTAATGAAAAAACAAGATTTTGAGTTTTTGGTAGGATTGCTGCGGGATAACGCCGGTTGGGAGTTTGATGAGGAACAGTATTTTGTCGTGGATAAAAAAATGTCTAATTTTATCCGTGAGAAGGGCTATGCCTCGGTAGAAGAGCTGATTGCCGAACTCAAAGTCGGCAGCAAGGCGCTGATTGCCCAGGTAGTGGAAAGTATGGCTTTTTCCGATACCTCATTTTATCGGGACTATGATGTGTTTATGCGTTTTGAAAATTCGCTGCTGCCCAATCTGCGAGAGAGTAACCGCGCCAGCAAAAAGCTCCGTTTTTGGAGCCTGGGCTGTAGCACCGGGCAGGAGACTTATTCTATGGCCTTTGCCATCAAACGCAAATTTATCGGGCTGGATAGCTGGAATATTGATATTATCGGCACGGATATTTCTTCTTTGGCCATCGCCAAAGCGCAGCGCGGACAGTACAATAATTT
>JBNMLW010000085.1:0-4928 GCA_050875025.1 Alphaproteobacteria bacterium | reverse complement strand
GTGCTTTGTAAGTCTTCCCCATTGACGGGGGAAGATTTAGATGGGGGTGGAAGGGGAAGTTTATGTAACTCTCCGTCTTCGCTTAAGATAGTGCAGGGTGGAATCTTAAATGCTAATTTAAAGGACAAAATAAGATGTTGAATGAAGTGTTTTTGCAAGGATTTTTAGCTGCTTTGGCGGCAGGGTTGGTTACCGGAATTGGCGGGTTTTGCATCTTTTTCAAAAAGCATTATCTGAAACCGGAGATTAATCAGCTGTTGAATCTGGCGGCGGGTATTATGCTGGCAGCCTCGTTCTTTTCCTTATTGGTGCCGGCTATGGAAGAAATTATGCTGCAGCCGCAAAATATTTATACTTCGGCATTGGGGTTTGTGGCAGCCGTGTTCGGCGGTGTGCTGTTGGTATGGATACTGAATTTGGCAATTCCGCACGAGCACAATGCCATGGGGCATCATGGGCCGCATTTTGATATAAAAAAGGCCTGGCTTTTTATTATAGCCATTACACTCCACAAGCTGCCGGAAGGATTGGCCGTCGGAGTGGCATACGGAGCAGAGAATATTGTTAATCCGTTGTCTTTGGTATTGGGAATTGCCGGGCACAATATTCCGGAGGGACTAACCATTGCCATATCTTTGGTAGCGGCCGGCAACAGCCGCCTGCGCGCGGCCATAACCGCCTGCGTTATCGGGTTGGTGCAGCCTTTGGGCGCAATTATCGGCTTATTTATGATGGGTATCAGTTTCAATATTGTGCCCTATGGTATGGCTCTGGCCGGGGGCACGCTGCTGTTTGTGGTTATTAATGAGATATTGCCGGAAACTTACGGCGCCAAAGAAACCAATAAATCAGCGGCGGCAGTGTTTATCGGCTTTATTGTTATGACTTATTTGACCATGATTTTGGATTAAAAAACAAAAAATCTGAAAATGCCGGAACAAAATTAATAATAAGGATTATTTATACGCAATTTTGCAAAAAAAAGATTGACGTTGTGTCAAACATAAGTTAAATATAACCCCGATACCACGAGTGGAGAGTTGGCAGAGTGGTAATGCAGCGGATTGCTAATCCGTCACCCCGAATAGGGGTGCACAGGTTCGAGTCCTGTACTCTCCGCCACTAAAGGCCGCCTTATTTGAGTAAGGCGGCTTTTGATATCTTTTACCAGCAAAAAATCAGATTTAATCCGCCAGAGTATCAGCTTGGCGGAATAGCTATTTGTGTGTGGTAAAAAGGTAATGAGCAAACGTATTTCTTATAAAAAAATCAGTGCGACCGGCGGCGGTATTATATATGCCAACAGGCTGCCGCGGCGTATAATTTTGGCGGCAAAAGTTGCAAAGCATTTTCGTGATGAATGGGAGCGGGTATTGTGGCTGGCTCCGGCAATATTCTTGCGGATGCCGGATTATCGATACAAGGTAAAGAAGGCATTGGGCGTTGATGATTCTCAAATTAAGTTTGCGGCGCATGAGCAATTATCCATAAATGACGGAGTCTATCTGGAATGCCATACGCTTGCGGATCAATATAAGGTATTTTGTATTTTTGACGAAGGATTAAATATTAAAAATGCCTCATCCAGCAGAACAAAACGGGTGTTAGAGCTTAGGAACAAAGTTAAATATCGGCTGCTGCTGTCAGAATCCCCGGTTAGCCGCGGTCTGCTTGATATATATTCACAAATGCGGTTTTTGGACACGAATATGATAAACACGACCGAAACGCAATTTAGAAATTTGTTTATGCCGCAATATGTCAGTGATTTTGATGTGCTGAAACGGTGGTCGGTGCCTTTGTCAGAAAGGAAAATTGCCCTAATGCTGAAGCCGTATATAATATTCAGCGAGTGGAAACAAAAGATGAATGTCTGCCACTATGATTTGTGGGTTGAATTGGACGAGGATGAGAAAGAAGTATATCAGCAAGACAAGGAAAACTTTTTGCGGGGGCGCTTCAGCGTATTATATCTGCAGGTGTTGCATAGTTTTCAGTATTATTATACTATATGCCGGCAAAAGGTGAGGAAACTGCAAGACTTGTTGGCGGAGATTGCTGCCCGCAAAGAGAAAGTGATTATATATACCAAATATTTGAGCGAAGTGAAATTTTTGGAAGAATCGGGAATTTTGCGCGGCCGCAAATATGTCAGAATGTTTGCCGGAACAAACAAATTAAAGGCGGCAACGTTGTTTGAAATGGATTATGACGTTATGATATGCACATATAAAGTGGAAATTCCGATATTGGAGGTGCGCGGCTGTTCAAATTTGATATATTTGAGCCAAACCTTTGATTATAAGGACAAAGCTTATCCGTTGACAAGATTTTGGAGCGATAACGGGTGCCAGCTTAATATCTATGATTTTTGGGTAAATACGGAACTTGAACACCTTATGAAAAAAAGTCTGTTGCAAAAGAAAAATCTTTTGAGTAATGTATGTAAGAGTATAGCTTATGGCAGGATTGAAAACTTATGAAAGTCTATCTTGAGCAAAATGTTTATGATGCTACGCAAGAGCGTCTGAAGTTTATTTTTGATAATTTTGATAATATCTATGTTTCTTTTTCGGGCGGAAAAGACAGCGGCTTGCTGTTGAATCTGGTGCTTGATTATAAACGCAGGCATAATATAAAAAAGAAAATCGGCATTTTTCATCAGGATTTTGAGGCACAGTATCAGCTGACAACCGATTATGTGACAAAGATGTTTGATGATAATATAGACGATATTGAGCCTTATTGGGTATGTCTGCCGATGGGTTCGCGCTGCGCAGTGAGCAATTTTCAGATGTATTGGTATCCATGGGATGACGAGAAACAGGATTTGTGGGTAAGGCCGATGCCCGATCGCCCGTATGTTATCAATCTGCAGAACAATCCGCTGGAGTTTTATCGCTATAAAATGGCACAGGAAGATTTGTATGCAGAATTTGGGCAATGGTATGCCAAACATCACGAAGGCACGTGTATTTGTCTGGTGGGTATTCGCGCCGATGAGTCTATTAACCGATACCGGGCCTATGCCAATGTACGCAAAACGCTGATGAATGATTCACAGTGGACAACCAAAATGGGCGAGAATTTTTATAATGCTTATCCGCTGTACGATTGGACGGTTAAAGATGTTTGGATTGCCAATGCCAAACAAGGTTTTGAATACAACAAAATTTATGATTTGTTTTATCGGGCAGGGGTGCCGGTTACTCAGATGAGGGTGTCAAGCCCATATCATGAATCTGCCAAAGACAGCCTTAATTTGTATCGAGTGCTGGAACCGGCCACTTGGGTTAAGGTGGTATCACGGGTGAACGGCGCTAATTTTGCGGCCATTTATGGCAACACCAAACTGATGGGAGTAGGCAAGATTACGCTTCCGCCCGGACACACCTGGCGCAGCTATGTAAAGTTTTTGCTGGCTACTCTGCCGGATAAGATTAGAGAAAATTATATCAGTAAATTTAAGACATCTATTAAGTTTTGGTGGCGTACCGGCGGCGTTGTCAGTCCAGAGGCAATAGAGGAGCTGGAAAAGTGCAACTATAATATCCGTAATAACGGTAAAAGCGCGTATCACTCCAATAAAGATAGAATCCGCTTTTTGGGAACGCCGGATGATACCGATGATATTAAATCTACTATTGATATTCCGTCCTGGAAACGGATGGCGGTATGCATTTTGAAAAATGACCACCTGTGCAAATATATGGGTTTCTCTCAGACCAAAAAACAGACGATGAGAGAAAAAGAACTAATTAATAAATACAGGCATTTGTGAAGGAAAAAGCAATGAAGGAATTTGTCAGCCCCGTTTATAACGTTATCGGCGTGCCGGTAGAGAAGGTACGCGCCAATGATTATAACCCCAATCGTGTTGCTCCGCCGGAGATGAAGTTGTTGGAACTTTCAATTTGGGAAGATGGTTTTACTCAGCCGGTGGTCTGCTATTATGACAAAGATGCCGACGAATATATCGTGGTAGATGGTTTTCACCGCTATACGATTATGAAAACCAGCGAGAGAATCTTTGCCCGCGAGCATGGCAAGCTGCCGGTAGTGGTGATTGATAAAGATTTGGGCGAACGTATGGCTTCAACCATCAGGCACAACCGGGCGCGCGGCAGCCACAGCGTGGATTTGATGAGCAACATTGTGGCGGAATTGTTGGAAATGGGCAAAAGCGACAGCTGGATTTGCAAAAATATCGGCATGTCTGCCGATGAATTGCTGCGTTTGAAGCAGGTAACCGGCTTGGCTTCTTTGTTTATGAACGAAGAATACACCCGCAGCTGGGAAGTCAGAAAAGATAAATAATCCCCTTAGAGCTTATGCCAGAATAAAATCGGCAAGCTCTGAGGGATTTTCCCACTCAATGGTAATTTCCAGCACCTTAAATTTGCTCTGCAGGTGTGGGGGAATTTTTACAAAATCTTTGGCGGTGGTATAAACCGGAGCTTTGTGCTGTTTGCCAAGAGCAATCAGCTGATTCAGTTCGTCCTCGGTATAGAAGTGGTGATCCGGAAAATCGCGGGTAGCCACAATATTAAAGCCGCAGCCGGCTAATGATTGGTAGAATTTTTCGGGGCGGCCGATACCGGCAAAAGCCACAACGTCATAAGTAAGCGGAGAGGGCGATACCGGTTTAATCCGGCCTTTGAACACCGGAAGCCGGCCAAAAGAAGCCGCTAAGTCGTGCGTATCTTCGCCAATGAGCATAACGGCGCTGGCGCGGTGGAGGCCAAGCTCCTTAAACTCGCGCAGCGGACCGGCCGGAATGCAGAAACCATTGCCCAAACCGATGTTGCCGTCAATCACTACAAACGAAATATCTTTGTATAAAGACGGGTTTTGGAAACCGTCATCCATAATTATGTAATTGGCGCCTTCCTGTTCGGCCATCAGGGCTCCGGCATAGCGGTCAGGAT
>JBNMLW010000084.1:0-4931 GCA_050875025.1 Alphaproteobacteria bacterium | reverse complement strand
TCTTTGGGTTTCATGGCGGTATACATCTTGACCATGGCATCAATATTGGCTTTTTCCTGCTCGGAGTAGGCATTAACCAGCTTTTGCAGCTTTTGTTCATAATCCTTCAGCTGGCGGAGTTTTTTGCTAATTTCTTCTTCGGTAACTTTAAGCTGGATGGCACGTTTATCAATCTCTTGAGCCCGCAAATCCAAAGCCTCGCGGCGCTCGGCCAACTCTTGCAGAATCAGAATCTCAGATTGGGTAAAGGCGGTGTTTGGGTTATCGCCATTGGTTTTGTTGCCGGGTTTGCCTTTGTCCAGAACCGAAGACAGTTCGGCGGTCTCTTTATTGAGTTTTTCTTCAGCTAAAGCCGCGGCGGCTGAAATACTGAGGCTCTGTTTCAGCTGGTGATTATAAATGTCAAATACGTTGTTGACCTTAATGCTTAGAGTCAATACCGCCATAAAAATGAAGAAAGGCAGCAAACGGATTTTATTTTTGTTTTTGAACATTGACGGTCCTTAATCTTATTTTATTGAGCGCAAGGCTTTAAGCAATTCCAACTCGGCTTCGGAACGGGCATCGGAACTGTCCGGCGCAAATTTGTCTTCTGCTTTGTTCTTGTTGTCAACATCGGTTTTGATATTGCGGCCGGTGCTGATTACGTTTTCCAGCCGGTCAGCCAAATTGTCGGCTCTTTCGTTAATGAACAGCAAATCATCTTTAAGCTCTTTGGCGCTGTCAACAACTTCCTTAAGCCCTTCAGAGGAGTGCTCGGTGACAGACTTGAGTTTGGGAATGCTGTTTTCGGCCTTAAAAGTAGCCTCATTAAGCGCATTAACCAGCTGTGCCAAACTGTTTTGGTTTTGGCGCAAAATCTTAAGGCTGTTGTTGAGGCGATACGCATAAACGATTGTCGGAATCAACAGCGCGATGATAATGATGTTGATTATCAGTTCCAAATTAGCCATCTTTTTCAGCCTTTCCTTCAACTTTGATGACAATGTGGTCAGATTTGCGCCCCATTGCGCCTCTAAACAGCGGAACATCGCCGCAGACAATGCTTACGTCTTCGGTCGGAGGAATATCCAGCGGGAGGAACGAGCCCTTTTCCCAAGAAGAAATCTCCGCCAGTTTAATGTCTTTTTCTTTGAGCACGGCCTTAACTTCAACTTCGGTGTCCCACAGCTGGTTCATCAGGTGGTTTTCCCATATTGTGTCGCGGCCAAAGCGTTCGCCATAAACATTTGCAGCAGCAGTTCGCGTACCGGTTCCAGCGTGGCATAAGGAATCATCAAGTCAATCTTGCCGCCGCGGTCTTCCATATCTATGCGCAGGTGGGCGACAATAACGGCGTTT
The DNA here is from genome assembly GCA_050875025.1 of Alphaproteobacteria bacterium. Classification (GTDB taxonomy): domain Bacteria; phylum Pseudomonadota; class Alphaproteobacteria; order RF32; family CAG-239; genus CAZU01. The sequence continues at coordinate 3,590 of JBNMLW010000084.1, read as the reverse complement.
GACAAGCGGGAGATGGTGGCAAAACGCGGGTTGGTCTCCAGACGGTCAAAGGCAAAAGATACCGAGGTAATCGGGTCAAACGCGGTGGAAAGGTCGCTCAAAATGAGCTGAATCATATCTTTAACAATGTTCAGCTCAATGGTAGTGTAGGGGCGCCCCTCAATCCGCATGGCCGCGGTGCCGCGGCGTCCGCCCAACAATACGTCGACCATGGAATAAATCAGAGAGCTGTCCAGCGACATCAGCCCGTAATTATCCCATTCTTCAGCCTTAAAGACATTCAGCAAAGTCGGCAGAGTAAGCGAATCTATATATTCGCCAAAGCGCATGGATTCAATGCTGTCTAAAGATACCTCAACGTTATCCTGAGTAAAGTTTCGCAAAGAGGTCGCCATCAGGCGGATAAGGCGGTCAAACACAATCTCCAGCATCGGCAGGCGCTCATAAGACACCATGCTGGAGTTAAGAATCGCTCTTACGCCGGTTTTTTGCGAGGTGTAGTCGGTATCATTATCTTCGCCATAACCCAGCAGGCTGTCAATTTCTTCCTGATTCAAAATTTTAGAATCGGGAGCGGCAGCATCTGCAGAGTCTTTGACCTCAATGGAATCTGCCCAGCTTTTATCGGTTTCAGTCTTTTTTGTTTCTTCTACCATAACCGTCCTTTGTTATTTGCTTTCCTGCTCTATATTGAGCGAGCGGATATTCAGATTGTTAACTTTTATCGGTGAAACCACCAAATTAATGCGGTACAGCAATTCTTCCTTGAGCCAGTACATTCCGTTGGCGCCGGAGACTTCTTCCGGGCGCAGTTCAATTACATGTGACAATATTATATCATTGATTTTGGGTGTAAGCGCCTCAATCGACTTAATATCTTCCACGTTTGAAAGTTCCAGATTAATACCCAGCCGCAACATATCTTTGCTGCTGCCGTCGCCGCGCAATTCCAGCTTAAAATCAGGCAAATCATAAAAAACCGTAACGCTTTCCGCACCGTCGGCACCCGCCGCGTTTTTTACAATGCTGTAGCTGGCCGTTTCCCTATCGCCATAGTCACGGTTGAAAACATAGTAAAATCCGACCGATAGCCCAATAACAATCAGCGCCGGCAGAATAAAAATCAGCATCTTTTTTCTGCTAGCCTTATTTTGGGCCTCCAAATCGTCACCGCCCTCTAATTCATCATCCTGGTCAATCATATACCCTCCGGAGGTTTGCCAGTTTTCTAAATTTCTCTTACTATAACAACAAAAAAGATATAATAAAACGTAAATTTTGCACTTATACAAAGGTTAGTATAACAGGCCATCTAGAGCGATTTGCTCAGGTCGAAAGTGTCCTCACGTACTACTTTGTACGCTCCGGTACTTTCGCCTTTCAAATCACTTTATCTGACCTATTCTCCTAACCTTTGACAAAACTTTGGATAACGGCCTATCTAAAGGTATTTTTTCGAGCTTCAAAAAATTCACGTACTAATATGTACGCTAAAATTTTTTTCACTCTTAAAATGCCTTTATCTAGACCGTTCTCCAAAGTTTACAGGTTCGTCTAGCTGGCAACTAATACAGAAATTGCGGATAGGCCGGCCAGTCATGTACTAATGTGTACACTAGGCTGTCCGGCCTTCCTTATTTCTTATTATTTGTGCACGCTATCCAAACCTTTGGAATTATATGTACGCCAAAATAAAAATATTGTTGCAAAATTATGAAGTTTGGGAATTTTTTGCGGGATTTAATAGATTAGAAACCTTTTTTGTGCTAAACTGGCAGTATATGTAAATTTACAAAGGAAAACAGATGTATATCTGGGTGATATTGGCAACATTTTTGGCAGTGCTGGCATCCTATACGCTCTCTATCCGGCCGGATATGCGGGCGATTACGGTTGAGCCGGTTGCCGAGGCTGTGGTGGGCAAGGTTGTAGTACAGCACAAGGCCGCCAAAAACTATGTCAAATATCACAAACCGCCGTACACTGCCGTGAAAAAGAAAGTTGATTTCAGCGCCGGTCCAATCTCAGATTCTGATATTTTGCGCGAAATGCCATATGGTTTTGAGATGCCGGCCGGTTACTACAGCTACATTTATTGCCTGAACTCCGATATGACGGATGTTTCTGAGCAAACTGATGATCCTTGCAATGATAAAACCGGCAAGCGTATGTTGGTAACATTTGGGCCCATTCCGCATCGCTGGGTTCAGCTCAACACTGCGTTAGAACGTCCGAATATGGATTTGATAAACGCGATGCGCACCACGGTAGACAGTGGTGAGAAATTCGGCTATATTGCGCCGATTGCCCATGCGGATGATATCAATGCGGAGGACAATGTTTCGCACTCTGATGTGCGGTTGGTTGACCGCGATGCTTCATACGGTTTTTTTGTGCCGCGGGCAGTGGCGGAGGATGCGGCTTTTAAGGCCGTTTGCAATGTTGATGCGAACAAGATTTGTTTGGTTTATATGAGCAATATATAGCATTTGAGGAGAGGGCTCATGAAGAACAGTTGGAAAAGATATGCCGAACGCGGCAGTATGATGGTAGAGGCCTTGGCGATGCTTGGCTTGGTTACCATGGTCACTCCGGTGCTGTATAAAAAAGCCGCCGAGCGTACAACTGAGCTGCAGGATATTAATACGGCCTCGCAAATGCGCACAATCTCCAAAGCTCTGGATGACTATATTGCTGATAATTATACCGATTTATCGGAAGGCGATACCGGTACGGTGGCAATTGATAAAAATGCGATTTTGCCCTATTTGCCTTATGGTTTTGATATTGATAAATCCAAAATGTTTGACGACTTTCAGTTTGCTATCCGCAATGAACTGATTGAACAGGGAACAGAAAAAGAGCACTCCGCCATCACCGGTACGGTGTTGGCCAAGTCATCAAATGGCGTGCCGATGATGCGCGCCGCCAAAATCGCTTCAATGATTGGCGCAAACGGCGGTGTGGTTAACAATAAAAAGGTTCAGGGCGTGCAAGGCGGCTGGGGCGGCAATGTATCAGACTTCTTCGGTTCGGATTCTGATGCCGCTGACGGCAGTTTGGCGGTTTCTTCCGTGCATGCGGTGACTTCGGCCGGCGGCAGTGGTATCTCTGAGCATGTGTTGTATCGTGATAATTCGCAAGGTATTGAAGGCAACACTATGACCACCACTCTCTATATGGGCGGCGAGGATATTGAAGACGTTAATAAGCTGATTGCCGATGCTGATCAGATAGAATTAGTTACCAATGGCGGAACAGTCGTTACTGATAGTAATCTTGAAGTCGGGGCGGATGCAACGATTACCGGCAGCATATCGGCCGACAGCGGTACTATCGCCAATTTGCTGGAAGCAGGCAGCGCGACAATCAATGAGACTCTTAAGGCGGCAGGCGATGCCTTGAATGTGACCAGCTCGGATGTAACAATTAATCCTTCGACCAAAACCGAGATCACCAGCCCGACGGTAAAGGTAACCGGTTCAACTACGATTACCAGCGACGGCGGATCGGTTATATCTGCTACAGGAAACAATGTTGGCATAAATGCGGGCAGCGATGGCAACATCAGGTTTAATACTAATGACCTT
>JBNMLW010000083.1:0-4935 GCA_050875025.1 Alphaproteobacteria bacterium | reverse complement strand
GTTGTTGCACCCGATGTTGGATCCGAAAGCTAAGAAAAACGTTATTGCCACCGGTTTGCCGGCTTCTCCGGGAGCTGCTGTCGGCCGCGCCGTATTCTGCGCTGAAGACGCCGAAGCTTGGGCTGCCAAAGGCGAGAAAGTTATCCTTATCCGTAACGAGACTTCTCCGGAAGATATCGGCGGTATGCACGCTGCACAGGGCGTTATCACTGCCCGCGGCGGTATGACCTCTCACGCAGCCGTTGTTGCCCGCGGTATGGGTACTCCGTGCGTTTCCGGTTCTCATGAAATCCACATCGACTACGCTAAAAAGGTTATGACCACCGATAAAGGCGTTGCCGTTAAAGAAGGCGATTGGGTATCTTTGGACGGTGCCAAAGGCCAGATTATTGAAGGCCAGGTTCCGACCGTTAAGGCTGATACCAACAGCGGCAACTTCGGTAAATTGATGGGCTGGGTTGATGAAATCCGCACTTTGGAAGTTCGCGCTAACGCCGAGACTCCGAAAGATGCTCAGACTGCCCGCGACTTTGGCGCTCAGGGTATTGGTTTGGCTCGTACCGAACACATGTTCTTTGATGCAGAGCGTATTCCTGATATGCGTGCCATGATTTTGGCCGACAACGAGGAAGGCCGCCGCGCCGCTTTGGCTCGTTTGCTGCCTTACCAGAAGCAGGACTTCAAAGATTTGTTCAAAATCATGAACGGCCTGCCAGTTGTTATCCGCTTGTTGGATCCTCCTTTGCACGAATTTTTGCCCAATACCGATGCAGAAATGCAGGAATTGGCCAACAAGATGGGTATGACCTTGGAGAAAGTTAAACAGCGCGCTAACTCTTTGCACGAAGCTAACCCGATGCTTGGTCACCGTGGCTGCCGTCTGCCGATTACCTATCCGGAAATCTGCGAGATGCAAACCCGTGCTATTATTGAAGCCGCTATGGAATGTGCTGATGAAGGCATAAAAGTATTGCCGGAAATCGAAGTTCCGTTGACCGGTTCTAAGAAAGAGCTGGATATCGTTAAAGAGATTATCGATACCACCGCTGCTAAAGTATTTGCTGAAAAAGGCAAGAAGATTGTATACGAAGTAGGCTCTATGATTGAGCTGCCGCGCGCTGCCCTCAAGGCTGGCGAGTTGGCTCAGTCTGCCGAGTTCTTCGGTTTTGGTACCAACGACTTGACCCAGACCACTTTGGGTATGAGCCGTGACGATACCGGCGCTATTCTTGATGAATACCGCGCTCGCGGTGTATACGTTGCTGATCCGTTCGCATCTATTGATGTTGAGGGCGTTGGCTGCTTGGTTAAGATGGCCTGCGAAAAAGCTCGCAGCACCAACCCGAAAATTTGGTTGGGCGTTTGCGGCGAGCACGGCGGCGACCCGGCATCTATCGACTTCTTCCAGACTTGCGGCATGAACTATGTTTCTTGCTCTCCGTACCGTGTACCGGTAGCTCGTCTGGCTGCGGCTCAGGCTGCTGTTCGTCACAAAGGCGAGAAGGTTGATAACGGCTGCTCTTGCGGTTGCAAAAAAGCCTGCTAATTTCAGCTGACTGATAAAAGCTCCCGGTTCGGTTCCGAATCGGGAGCTTTTATGTGGGCAATTTGCCGTCGGAGAATCAACTAAAGTTGTATTTAAGAATCGTCAACACGCATTATCTAATTTTTATAATTTGATTTTTGATATCAGAAGTGAATCTGAAAAGGCTTATGGAGTATTTTGAGCCCAAAAATGCAAAAAAATATGTTTTTTTTTGCGGAGTAATTGTTTTTGTTATTGAAAATTAAATTTTTATTGCTTAAGTTAGGACTGTATTAGTTATTTAACGATTACGAATATTTAAAACCCATATGGAGAATATAAAAATGAAAAAGCTTTTGAGTTTGTTCTGCGCAATCATTGCTTTGTCCGGCTGCTCTGCCTTGGGTGAGAGCTCTTTGTTCGGCGGCAGCGAGTGCGAATCTAAAATGGCTCGTGATTTTATGGAAAATGCTGAAGACAGAGTCTTCTTTGCATTTGACAGTTCTGCAATCAGTGCTGATTCTGCCGAAATCCTGAACACTCAGGTTAAATGGCTGAAAAAACACCAGAACGTAAATGTTGTTGTTCAAGGTTACTGCGATGAGCGCGGTACTCGTGAATACAACTTGGCTCTGGGTGAGCGTCGTGCCAATGCCGTTAAACAGTACTTGGCTTCTCAGGGCGTAGCTGCTGATCGTATCTCTACCATTTCTTATGGTAAAGAGCGTCCGGCCGTTTTGGGCAACAACGAAGCTGCTTGGGCTCAGAACCGTCGTGCTGTTACCGTTATTAAAGCCGGTAACTAATTCGACTTTTAGGTTAAGTTAAAAATTGCGCACCTTAGCGGGTGCGCTTTTTTTTATGCTTGTTATTATCTGAAAAGTAAATTATCTTGTAACAGTTAAATTAATTTTTATAACTCGAGGTAAATATGAAAACGGCTAAAATTCTGTTGATGTCATCAGTGTTGTTTTTGAATGCGGTGCCGGTGCGGGCGCAAAACGCTTTGCAGGCGGAAATTGACCAGCTGCGTGAAGATGTGCAGGTTTTGCAACGTCAGGCGTATCGAGAAAAACAAGACGGAATAAATCCGGCTTCGGCGCAGAGCGTGGCGGTGCAAATGGGGCAGTTTGATGAAAATTTGCGGAAGGCAGTCGGCAAAATTGATGAACTTGAGTACAAAATCAAAACCCTTAATGAGCGCCTTGATGTTATGAATAAGGATATTGATATGCGCTTTAAGATGTATGAGGGCAAACCTTTGAGCGGTGGCGGAATGGGTGCGGCTGACACGACGCCTAAAAAGTTTGATGCTCCGGTGGCAAACGGAGCTCCGGCTTCAATCCTTGGAGGAGCCGTGTCCAAGGGAGAAGATTTGGCGCCGGTAAAAACTCAGTCGGCAGAGGATATTTATAAGCAGGGAATGACAGCGATTAATGCCGGCAATAATGAAGAGGCTGCGCAAAAATTTACGGCGCTGATGACCAAATATCCTGAGCATAAATTGGCCGGCAATGCTCAATATTGGCTGGGCGAGGCGTATTATGCCCAAAAAGATTATGCTAAGGCAGCAGTGGCGTTCGGCAAAGGTTTGGAAAAATATAAGGACGGAAATAAAGGCGCCGACAGCCTGCTGAAACTGGGAATGTCTATGCGCGAATTGGGCAAAAAAGATGAGGCTTGCACGGCGTTTAAGACCTTGCCGACGGAGTTTCCTAAGGCAGAAGATGTGACCAAGACCAAAGCGGCGAATTTTGCCAGGGCGTTGGAGTGTAAGTAGGTGCAAAAGTTCTTTGAGCGCTATCCTTTGACTGATGAAATTGTCGCCGCCGGAGTTTCCGGCGGCGCTGATTCTTTAGCATTGGTGTTGCGGCTCAAAGATATGGGGCGCAAAGTGGTGGCGTTGAGCGTTGACCATGGGCTGCGTCAGGAATCCCGCGCTGAGGCCGAATATGTGGCAAAGCTTATGAATGATGCGGGAATCGAACATCATATTTTGACCTGGCAGGGCATCAAACCGGTTACGGCAATTGAGGCCGAGGCCAGAGAGGCCAGGTACCGCCTGCTGATTGATTGGTGCAAAAGGCATAATATTAAATATTTGGCTGTGGGGCATCATCGCCGCGATCAGGCAGAGACATTTCTGCTGCGGCTGCAAAGAGGCAGCGGTTTGTATGGATTGAGCGGAATGCTGCCGGTTTCGGAGCGTGACGGCATTAAAATTATTCGTCCGCAGTTGGAAGATAATCCGGAAGATTTGCGCAATTATCTACGGAATAAGGGAATTGCATGGGTTGAAGATCCGTCTAATCAGTGTATGGATTTTCAACGGGTGAGAATCCGTAAGTTTCTGCCGGAGCTTGAGCAAAAAATCGGCATTGATGAAGCGCGGTTGGCAAATACGGCAGGAATTTTGGCACGCAGCCGCGAGTATATTGAATCTGTGGTAAAACATTGCATAGATAATAAAGTCCGTTGTTATGGGGAACATATTTTTTCTTTTGCCGGCAGTTTGCTGCCAAGCCTGCATGAGGAGATAGGGTACCGCGTGTTGAGTGAGTTGTTGTGTCGGTGCGCCGGTTTAGGCTATGCGCCGGAAGCAGAGGAAATTATGCGCCTGTTGGCGGAACTGAAAAATAATTTTAAAGGCGCGACGCTTGGCGGGTGTGAGATTTTTGCCGCGCAAAAGCGGATTTGGATAGTGCCGGAATTGCGCAGTGCAGAAGTTATGAGTAAGTCAGAATGGGAGAAATGCTTGCAATTTTTGCCGCAATATGCTAATTCCGAACTCCCGTATAAAGTGCGGCGGGCATTGTGTTTTGAGTATAAGAAGGTGTCAAATGGCAAAAAAAGTTAAGAGTGATTTTATATCTACCGGGTTGGTGGCACAAAACCGGCGGGCTCATTTTGACTATCTGATTGAAGAGAAGTTTGTGGCCGGGTTGGAATTAACCGGTACTGAAGTTAAGTCTCTGCGGCTCGGGCATGCTAATATTACCGATGCATTCGGGGTAGAAAAAGACGGCGAGATTTACATTTCCAATATGTTTATTGCCGAATATGCTAACAAAGGCTATGCCAGCCATGCCGAAAAGCGCGACCGTAAACTCCTTCTCAAACATAAAGAAATAATTGATATCATTAATTCCCTTTCCCGCAAAGGCTCAACTCTGGTGGCAATCCGTTTGTTTTTTAATGATAAAGGGTTGGCTAAGTTGGAGGTAGGACTTGGCCGCGGCAAAAAAAATTATGACAAACGCGAGGCAATTAAAGATAGAGAATGGAAAATTAATAAAGCCCGCATAATGGCTAACTAATACAGATTTGTCTGGTTGGTGACATCCTCATGTGTTGTTTTGTACGCTCCGCTTTCCTGCCCCTAAAAATCAGTCTATCTGGACTATTCTCCG
>JBNMLW010000082.1:0-4986 GCA_050875025.1 Alphaproteobacteria bacterium | reverse complement strand
GTGCTGGAGCTTGGCAATACCAAACTTTGGGGCAAATTTACCAATCGCGAATTTTGCTTTGGCGATGTGCTTAAGGCCAAATTGCTGGAGGCATCTCCGATTAACGGCGGGTTGATTTTTAAGTACATTGATCCTGAAGAAGGCGAGGGCTACTACGCCAAAAGGGGCTCACGGGTGAAACTGCCGGAGAAGAAAAAGCCGGCGGGAGGACGCAAGTGCAAAAAACGTTCAAAACGCTGACAGCCGCGCTTTTGCTGTGGGCTAACCAAGCTATGGCGGCGGAAGAAGATACCTTGCGGCAGCTGTTTTCTGCAGTGCCGGCGCAATATGCAGAGCCGATTACGGCAGAACAGACAGCAGTATATTTTTTGAAAGGAATTGCCGCGGTTGACAAAGATTTGCGGATTGGAAACGATGCCGATAAAATAAGCCTGTATTATCGCGGCGGGCTGGTGAAAAGCCTGCACAAACCGCAAGATGCCGATGATGCCGAAAGTTGGGCGGAATTGGGCGGCAAAATTCTCGATGAAGCAATGAAAAAATCAGAGGCGGCCAAGCAGCGGGATTTTGAACTGGTTGATTTGATGCTGGCAGAAGCGGTTAAGAACTTTGATAAAGATACCAAATATTATCCGGCAATATCTCCGGAGAGCGAAAGAACGGTTCATCGGCGTAACTTTGCCGCCAGAATGGAAAATGGCAATTTGTATCTGAAAGTCGGAGCTTTTAACAATTTTACCAAGGCAGAAATCGTCAAGGCAGTAGAGGGCAATCCTCAGGCGGCGGGGATGATTCTGGATTTGCGTTCCTCTCCGGGCGGGCAGCTGTCTGCCGCGGTGGAAACTGCCGACTTGTTTTTGGACGAGGGGATTGTGACTTCGGTGCGGGGAAAAGATGCGAACGGAGTTACCTATTATAATTCTGCCGACGGTGATATTTTTGCCGGCAAGCCGATGGTGGTTTTGATTGACGGGCGGACTTCTTCAGCGGCGGAGATTCTGGCGTCGGCGCTGCAGGAGCAAAGCCGGGCCAAGGTTGTCGGAACCAGGAGTTTTGGCAAAGGTACAATCCAAAACCTGATAAATCTGCCCAACGGGGGTACGCTTTCTTTGAGCAGCGAATATTTCTACACTCCGTCAGGGCAAAAATTGGCCGGTGTCGGCGTGGTGCCGGATATCTGCACTTTTGAAATGCCGGAGAGCAAAGATCCGGAGCGGATGATTGCGGCCGGAAAAGACCGGGATTGCGGCCAAGAGGCCAGAGAAGACAGCGTATTGGAACCGGAAATAGCCGCAATCTTGCTGAAAATATAAATATTTTGCAAAATATGGTTGACAGCGGCGCAAAAAACTGTATATTACGCCTAAATGTTTTTAAATCTTAATATTAACAAGAGTATAAAAAAATGGCAAAAGCAGTAAAAGTTAAAATCAAATTGGAAAGTACCGCCGGTACTGGAACATTTTATCTGGCAGAAAAAAATCCCAGAACTCATCCTGAAAAATTGACTTTGAAGAAATATGACAAGAAGTCTAAAAAACATGAAGAGTTCGTTGAGAAGAAATTGAAGTAATCTGCTCAGATTGTCACGATAAGAAAAGTTCCGATTTGGTTAAATCGGAACTTTTTTTGTCAACGGCGTTTTTATTCTTTTTCCAGCGGATGTGCCTTTTCATACTCTCGGTGCAATGTTTCGATTTGAACATCGGTATAGCGTTGAGTCGTGGTTAGGGACGCATGACCCAACAGCTCCTGAATAGAACGCAAATCTGTCCCGTTGGCCAAAAGGTGAGTCGCAAAAGAATGGCGCAGAGCATGGGGCGTCAAATTGTCTGCAAGGCCCAAATACCGCCTTATCTTTTCCAGTGTCCGCTGCACAATGCGCGGGCTTAGGCGCTCTCCTCTTGCTCCCAAAAACAACGGTTCGCCGTTTTTGATATCATAGGGGCAAGCCTCAAGGTAGGCATTTATTTTTTCTTTAACCACATCCAGCAAAGGCACAAGCCTTTCTTTGTTGCCTTTGCCCTTTATTTTAAGGAAATCATTATGGCCGATATCACCGTAATTGAGCGACAGGGCTTCAGAGATTCGCAAACCGCATCCGTATAATATTGTAAAAATGGCGACATCTCTGAGCCCTTGCCACTCTTTTTTAGAAAAATCTTTGGCCACATCCAATACATTAAAAGTCTGATCGACATCCAGCGCCCGCGGCAGCACTTTGGGTTTCTTGGGAGAACCGATGACGCTGATAGCGGCGTTTTCGGCAATATCGTTGCGCGAGAGCCAGTGGTAAAAATTTTTGATGGAAGAGAGCTCGCGGGCAATGGAAGATTTTTCGATATAGCGCGCGGAGCGGCTGCTCAGATAAGCGCGGAACAGGCGGATATCAGCCGTTTTCAGGTCTGCAAGCGTAATGTCATGCCCGCGCTGCTCGGCAAAAAACTCCAAAAATGCCGCCATATCGCGGCTGTAGGCATCCAGAGTATGGAGAGAATAGCGCCGCTCGTCACAGAGCCAAGCCTGCCAACGCTTAATCAGCGGCAAAACCTCTGCTGCGGCTCGATATATAATTTCAGTTTTCATAATAAGTTATTTTAGCTCCATAAAGTTAAAAAATGTTTGATGTTTTTTGTGTGTAAAATGCAAAGATATTTGAGAAAAGCGCGGATGCTGTTATGATAGCCGGCAAGGAGAAAAAAGAGTGATTGCGGGCGTATTGCTGCCATTGCCGTTTAATGAGCCCTTCGATTATAAAATTGAGGGGGATTTTGCCGTGGGCGAGCTGGTGCGCGTTTCTTTCGGCAAAGAAGTATTGGTCGGCGCCGTTTGGAAAAAGGGTAAATCTTCGCAAATTGACGATGCCAAAATCAAGCCGGTTTTGGAGCGGATTAATCTTCCGCCGCTGGCTGACAACCTGCGTAAATTTGTAGAATTTGTTGCCGACTATAATATGGCATACCGCGGTTTGGTGCTCAAAATGGTGCTCTCGGTGCGCGGGGTGTTTGATGACCCGAAAATGAGCGTGCTGTATGAGCTTTCGGGCAAGACTTTGGCCGAGGCAAAACTCAAAAATTCTGATGCCCGCTGGAGGGTGCTGGAACTCTTAAAGCCGATGCCGCTCAATCGGCGGGAGATTGCCGCCGGAGCCGGGGTCGGACAGTCGGTGATAAAGGCGTTGATAGATGCCGGAGTTTTGCAGCCGGTGCTGATTGAAGATAAACGGCAGTTTGCCGAGCCGATTGTGGATTTTCAGCAAGTTAAGCTGACGGCCGAGCAACAGGCTGCTGCCGATGATTTGGTACGCAAGGTCGGGCACGGGTTCAGGACTACTCTGCTGAACGGCGTTACCGGTTCCGGCAAGACTGAGGTATATTTTGAGGCGGTAGCAGAGGCAATCAGGCAGGGCAAGCAGGTTTTGATTATGGTGCCGGAAATCGGACTGACCAGCCAATGGCTGGGGCGGTTTGAAAAACGTTTTGGCGTAAAACCGGCCAAATGGCATTCGGCGTTGGGCAATCGGGAAAGAATCGATACCTGGAAAGCAGTTGCCGAAGGGTCGGCCAAAGTGGTGGTCGGCGCCCGTTCGGCACTGTTTTTGCCGTATGCTGATTTAGGCTTGATTGTGGTTGATGAGAGCCATGACCAATCATTCAAACAGGAAGATGTGGTCAATTATCAGGGGCGCGATATGGCTGTTGTCCGCGCCAAATTTGAGGAGATTCCGATTATCCTTTCTACCGCTACTCCCGATTTGGAAACCGTGGTTAATGTCGAGAACGGCAAATATGATGAGCTGGTGCTCAAAAGCCGCTATGCCGAGGCCTCTTTGCCGGAAATCAAAATTATTGATCTTAAGGCCGACAAGCCGATAAAAGGCTCTTGGGGAATCTCGTGGCTGGCGCCGACATTGGTTGAGCAGATTAAAGGCAATCTGGATAAAGGCGAGCAGACCATGTTGTTTTTGAATCGCCGCGGTTATGCCCCGCTGGTGATCTGCCGCGATTGCGGGCACCGGATTCAGTGCCCCAACTGCACAGCCTGGCTCACCGAGCATCGCCGCGCTAATAAACTGGTTTGCCATCATTGCGGTTTTATGACTGATATTCCGGAGTGCTGCCCCGAGTGCCATTCCGAATCCGGGTTAACAGCCTGCGGCCCGGGGGTCGAGCGGGTGGCGGAAGAAATCCGTTATCGTTTTCCGTTGGCGCGGGTGAGAGTGCTTTCCAGCGATTTTACTACCAATTTTCAAGAGGTTTATAAGGTTATTAAAGAAACCGAGGCCGGTGATGTCGATATTCTTATCGGAACGCAGATTTTAGCCAAAGGGCACCATTTTCCGGCGTTGACGCTGGTGGGAATTGTTGATGCGGATTTAGGCCTGATGGGAAGCGATTTGCGAGCCTCTGAGCGCACTTATCAACTTTTGTCTCAGGTATCAGGAAGAGCCGGCCGCGGTGAGAAAAAAGGCACGGTCTATCTGCAGACATTGTATCCCGAAAATGCCGTTTTGCAGGCATTGGTCAAAGGTGATGCCAGCCAGTTTTTGAATCTGGAAAAGAAATCGCGCAAAATCTTAAAAATGCCGCCGTTCGGCAAGCTGGCTGCAGTGATTGTTTCCGGTCCCAACCCCGGTGATACCGAGCGGGCGGCGCAATGGCTGGGGCAATCGGCATTTAATGATGCCAACATTACTACCTTAGGGCCGGCGCCGGCGCCAATATTTATGTTGCGCAATAAATACCGTTATCGTCTATTGCTCAAAACCGCGCGCAACATTCCCATTCAAAGTGTTTTGCGCCAATGGCTTGCCAAAGTCAAAGTTCCTTCATCGGTTAGGGTGGAGGTGGATGTAGATCCGTATTCGTTTTATTAAGTAAAGTGGGCGAGGCGAGGTGGCGAAGGCGTATAACAGCCCATCTAGAGTAATTTTACGGTGACAGAAAATGCCCACGTACTAGCCGTGTACGCTCCGCTTTTCTGCAC
>JBNMLW010000081.1:0-5016 GCA_050875025.1 Alphaproteobacteria bacterium | reverse complement strand
GTCTTGAGCAGATTCTCCACCTCAACCGGCAGCGGCCCAAAACGGTCAACCAGTTCTTCGCGCATATCGGCAATTCCCTCTGCGTTTTCTATCTCGCCAATCCGCTTGTAGAGCCCCAAACGCACGCCCAAATCACGCACATAAGTTTCCGGAATCATAATCGGAATGCCGGTAGTAATCTGCGGCGCCCAATCCTGAATCTGGCGTTTTTGTTCATCGGCCAAAGCCCCTGCCCGCAGCCGCAAAATTTCTTCTTCCAGCATGTGTTGATAGAGCGAAATGCCAACCTCTTTAATATGGCCGGACTGCTCCTCGCCCAAAACATTGCCTGAACCCCTGATATCCATATCGTGGCTGGCCAAAGAGAACCCGGCGCCCAATGTATCCAGCGCTTGCAAAATACTCAACCGCCGTTCGGCCACTGCCGTCAATTTACGTTTGGGCGGAACCGTAAAATAGGCATAACCGCGTTTTTTGCCGCGGCCGATACGCCCCTTGAGCTGGTATAACTGCGCCAAACCGAACATATCTGCCCGATAAACAATCATGGTATTCACGCTCGGCATATCGATTCCGGATTCAATAATCGTGGTTGAAAGCAACAAATCTGCCTTGCCGTCGGCAAACTCATTCATAACTTCTTCCAACTGTCGCACCGGCATTTGCCCGTGAGCCACCAGCATCTTTACATCCGGAGCCAGCGCCCGCAGTTCGTCTTCCACCGCCGGAATATCCGAAACCCGCGGGCAAACAAAGAATATTTGTCCGCCACGGAATTTTTCACGGTATATTGCCTCTTTTATCATCACTTTGTCAAACGGCATCACAAACGTGCGCGCGGCCAGCCTGTCTACCGGCGGAGTAGCAATGATTGAAAGCTGTTTTACGCCGGTAAGCGAAAGCTGCAGCGTTCTGGGAATTGGCGTTGCCGTCATTGTTAAAACGTGAACATCGGATTTGAGCTGTTTGAGTTTTTCTTTGTGCACTACGCCGAAATGCTGCTCCTCATCAATAATCAGCAGTCCCAAATTGCAAAATTTGATATCCTTTGCCAACAGGGCATGAGTGCCGATGACGATTTCTACCGAACCTTCTTCCAGCCCCTTTTTGGTTTCTGCCGCCTCTTTAGGACTAACCAAACGCGAGAGCATGCGCACCCGCACCGGAAAACCTTCCAGCCGTTGCTTAAAGTTTTGATAGTGCTGTCTGGCCAACAAAGTTGTCGGCACAATTAATGCCACCTGAGCCCCGCTGGACGCCACGGCAAACGCCGCCCGCAATGCCACCTCGGTTTTGCCAAAACCGACATCGCCGCAAACCAACCTGTCCATTGGCACGCCGCCGTTCAAATCTGCCAAAACATCGTGTATGGCATTGAGCTGGTCATCGGTTTCATTATAAGGAAAGCGCGAGCAAAAATCTTCGAACATACCTTGCGGCGGCACAAAACAATCTGCCTTTTTGAGCTGGCGTTCTGCCGCAATTTTAATCAGTTTCTCGGCAATATCGCGGATTTTGTCCTTAACTTTGGCCTTTTTGGCTGCCCAGGCCGTGCCGCCCAGCGTATCAAGCTGAATATTGTCATCTTCAATGCCATAGCGCGACAATACCTCAATATTTTCAACCGGCACAAATAATTTGGCGTCATTGGCATAGATAATTTTCAGGCAGTCGTGCGGGGCGCCGCCGGCCATAATATTCTCCAGCCCCATAAAACGCCCAATACCATGGTCAACATGCACCACCAAATCGCCCACCGCCAAAGAAGATACGTCGGCAATAAAATCCTTGGACGTAACTTTTTTGGTATGTCGGCGGTTCTGCCGTTCGCCCAAAATATCCTGCTCCGAAATCAGCAGCAGCCCGTCGCCCTTAAAGCCATGCGGCAACGGCATTAAAGCCAACACCGTCTTGGACGCCGCTTTTTTGAGCGCGTCAGTCCAACTGTCGGCCAGCGTCAAGTCAGAGGCGTCATATTCGTTCAACAGCGTTACAATGCGTTCTCTGGACCCCTCGGTATAGCAGGCAATAATCCGTTTGAGCTGGTTATTGGAAGAGAGATAATTTTTGAGTTCGGTATATACCTGCCCCGCCGCCACATTTTTGGCACTGGAAAAATTGCGCCCCGGCACCACGTTGCAATTTATAATCCCTTCGCCGTCCGGAATACTCAACGGCGTAAATTCCGTGGCTTTGCGTTGGTCAAATATCCGGCGCAATTCCGGCGCATTCAAATACAGCAGCTCCGGTTTTATCGGCCGATAGGTGTCTATATCCGCGGCCGACTTCACCGCCAATGCCTCTAATCTGGCCTGATAATAGTCGGCAATGCTCTCTGACTTGGCTTTGGCCGCCTCATCAACATCTTTGCCCAACACGACTTTAGCCGCCGGCAGATAATCAAATAAGCTCGGCAAGGCATCTTCATAGAAAAACGGCAGCCAGTTTTCCATGCCGATATATTTTTTGCCGTTGGAAATTGCTTCATAAATCTCGTCATCATTAAAAGCCGCGCCGAAAGCTTCGCGGTATTTGCCGCGAAAACTCTTAATGGTATTGGCATCAAGCACAACCTCATTCATCACCCTGAAAGTATAGCGCTTGATTTCTCCGGTGGTACGCTGGCTCATCGCGTCAAACGTGCGGATACGTTCAATCTCGTCATCAAACAAATCTATACGCAGCGGATTGTCGGTGCCAACCGGAAATATATCTATAATATCGCCGCGCACCGCATACTCGCCGGGCTCAAAAACCTGCTCGACTTTATTGTAGCCATTGACGACCAGATAATGCAAAAAATCGTCAAAAATCAACTTATTGCCAACAGCAAGCTCACGTGATGAATTAAGAAAAATCTTCTTAGGCGGCAATTTTTGCAGCACCGCGCCGACGCTGGCAACCACCACGCGCGGAGTTTTGGCATTGGGATTCTGCGCCAGTTCGGAGAGCACCTCTATGCGCTCGGCCATAACCTGAACATTGGGCGAAACCCGGTCATAAGGCACGGTATCCCACGCCGGAAAACGCAGCACCTTAAGTTTGGGATTGATATATTCCAATAAGTCTGCCGTGCGCGCCAGCTCAACGCCGTCGCTCACCACATACAAGATATCAGCTGAATTTTGGGTAAAGTAGCCCACCAAAAAGGCATCATAGCCTTCGGCAACTGAAGAGAGCGTAAAGCCCTCTAATTTGTTAATATCGTACTTCATTTTGTTTTCCGGCTTTACATTATGGTGTAGAATATATACGATATGTTTTGAATAGCAACATTTAATTTTAAGTTTGAAACACATGCGGCCGGAAATTTTATACCCGTTATTTACAGATATATCCTCGCTTAAAGGCGTGGGCGAACGCGCGCACAAACTGCTGGCCAACCTCATTGGCGGCAATAAGGTTGTCAACCTTTTGTGGCATCTTCCTTCCGGCATAATCGACCGCACCTATTCGCCGCGGCTGGCAGATGCCGTACCCGGACGCATTTGCACCGTCACCGTCAAGGTAATTGAGCATATTGCTCCCAAAACCTCCAAACAGCCCTACCGCGTAATTGTTGAAGACAGCACCGAACAACTCACGCTTATCTTCTTTAAGGCCTATATCAGTTCAATTCAAAAAGCTCTGCCGGTCGGCGCAACGCGTGTTATCAGCGGCAAGTTGGAAAGTTTTAACGGCCGGCTGCAAATGGCGCACCCTGATTATATTGTCCCTTTAGAGGAGCTGCCCAATATTCTCGGTATGGAAACCGTTTATCCTCTTACTGCCGGCATCAGCAATAAAATGCTGGGCAAATTTATGGCGCAGGCGCTTGCCCGCGTACCCAATCTGCCGGAGTGGCAAGACCCCAAATTTTTGGCACAGCAAAACTGGAATAGTTTTAAAGACACCATAACCGCTGTACACCACCCCAAATATCAAACTGATTTGGAACCTTTTGCCAAAGAACGCTGCCGCCTGGCTTATGATGAACTGCTGGCCAACCAGTTGGCTCTGGCCATTGTCCGCCAGCGCGTAAAAAAACAAGCCGGGCGAGAACTTAAAGGCAGCGGCAAACTCCGTCAAAAGATTCTCGACAATCTTCCTTTCAGCCTTACTGAGGCGCAACAGCGCGTGCTTTCTGAAATCTATGCCGATCAGGCGGCGCCTTTCCGCATGCTCCGCCTGCTGCAGGGCGATGTCGGCAGCGGCAAAACCATTGTTGCGCTGCTTGCCATGCTCAATGCGGTGGAATGCGGAGCCCAAGCCGCAATTATGGCTCCAACCGAGATTTTGGCCAAGCAGCATTTGGAAACAATTGCTCCTTTGTGCGAAAAAATCGGCGTTTCAGCCGCTTTGCTCACCGGCAAGACCAAAACTAAAGAACGCAAGCAAATTTTAGAAGATTTGGCGCAGGGCAAAATCAATATTCTTATCGGCACGCATGCGCTGTTTCAAGAAGAGGTTGCGTTCAAAGATTTAGGCTTTGCCGTTATTGACGAACAGCATCGATTTGGCGTGCAGCAGCGCCTGCTACTTTCGCAAAAAGGCAATCTGGCCGATATTCTGGTTATGACTGCCACTCCAATTCCCCGCACATTGGTACTCACTGCCTATGGCGATATGGAATATTCCAAAATTGATCAGGTTCCGTCCGGACGCAAGCCGGTTGACACCCGCGTTCTGCCATTGGATAAACTGCCGGAAGTGGTATCTGCCCTCAAACGCAAACTGGATTCCGGCGTCCGCGCTTATTGGGTCTGCCCGCTGGTTGAAGAATCCGAAAAATCCGATCTTGCCGCTGCTGAAGAACGTTTTTCTGCCCTGCAAAAAATCTTTGGCAATGATGTCGGGCTTGTCCACGGCAAGATGAAAGAAAAAGACAAAGACGCGGTTATGGAGCGGTTCAAATCGGGGCAGATTAAACTGCTGGTAGCCACCACTGTTATTGAAGTCGGCGTCAACGTGCCTGAAGCCACATTGATGATTATTGAGCATGCCGAACGTTGTGGTCTGGCACAGCTTCACCAGCTG
>JBNMLW010000080.1:0-5035 GCA_050875025.1 Alphaproteobacteria bacterium | reverse complement strand
TTTTTCCAGTGATAACGCTTAGTTTTCAACAATTATCGACAATGCATTTTGCCTCAAGATAAAGATGGATTGCTTCTCACGGCTATCGCCGTTCGCGCAAAGACAGTGCTACAAAAAAAGCTGAAAATTCAAATTGAATTTTCAGCTCCTTTTGCACAATCTCCAGCAAGCTCGGATAGCGTGTGTGAATAATAAGAAATAAGGAAGGCCGGACAGCCTAGTGTACATATTAGTACATGACTGACCGGCCTTTCCGCAATTTCTGTATTAGTCACCAGCTAGACGAGATTGCATAATCAGCTTGCCTAGGCAATAATATTCGGCATAATACGCGCTTCAACCGATTTTATTTTGGTTTTAAGTCCGTTGCGTTGGGAGTTAAGCTGTTTAGCCTTGAAAAAATCAATCGTACGGTTATTATTAACCAGATGACGGATATCAGAACAAACCCTACGCTCCTCTAACTTAAGTTCACAGAGTTGAAGCTGCAGTTTGCTGGTCTGATTTTGATTAAACATAAAAGCTTAGCCCTTTCAAAAAAAGTCTGTTAATTAGTATTTTTTACTGGAATATTCCTCAAAAATTTGTATTAGTATACTACAAAACAGATGATAATGCAACTCAAAAGGAGAAACAATGAGTACAAATCCTAAAAAAAGACTGGGAATACTTACCAGCGGCGGCGACTGCGCCGGATTGAACGCAGTTATCAGCGCAGTTGTAGAAGCTGCTTCCGAGAAAGGCTGGGAGGTATACGGTATTCATAACGGTACAGACGGCATCACCAATCAGCCTCACAGCTACGAAGTTTTAACCGTCCATAATTTTTCCGATTCTCCTTGGCCGCGACTGAGCGGTTCTTATCTGGGCTCGCTCAACAAAGGCGTAAAGATGGAATCTCTGGAAGAGATGTCCAAAAAGTTTTCTGTCGGTGTTAAAGAGCTCGGTCTGGATGCAATTGTTGTTGTCGGCGGCGACGGCAGCATGAATATTGTTTCCAATTACTGCAAAGGCAGCAATGTTCGGGTTATCGGTATTCCTAAGACCATTGATAATGATACTCCGGTAACTGAATTTTCGGTTGGTTTTCAGACTGCGGTACAAGTTTGCACCTCCGCTGTTGACAGCTTGGAGCTGACTGCCCGTTCTCACAATCGCGCCCTGATTATGGAAGTTATGGGACGCGATGCCGGACACTTGGCCATGCACTCCGCTATAGCCGGCCAAGCTGATGTATGTTTGGTACCGGAAATCCCCTACACTATTGACGGCGTTGTCAACAAGCTCAAGGCCATTAAAGCCAGCGGCCGCAACCATGCTGTTATTGTAGTATCCGAAGGCATTAAAACTGAAGACGGCAGCCACATCAGCAGCAAAAAGAATTTGGTCGGCGAAGCTGTTTACGGCGGTATCGGCCAGTATCTCTGCGCCGAAATCAGCAACCGCTACAATGAATTTCAGGTACGCGTAACCACTTTGGGCCACGTTCAGCGCTCCGGCGTTCCGGTTGCTTTTGATCGCCTGCTGGCCGCTGTATATGGTGCTAAGGCCGTAGAATTACTGGGAAACGGCGAAGATAACAAAATGGTTATCTGGAAGAATGGTAAAGTTGATTCGGTAGCATTGGCCGAAGTTGTCCGCCATGGCACTACCCTGCTTGATACTAACAGCGATTATGTTAAAGCTGCTAAAGCATTGGGTATGTACATCGGCGAAATCTAATTGCTGACAAACCTGAAAAAGCCTCGTTTAATACGAGGCTTTTTTGTTACCTATTAAGCAAGAAGAAGTTTGAAGAATAGTGCTTAGCCTAGCAAAACTCGGGCAGCGTGCGTGAGTAATAAGATTTTAGGGCGACGAAAGCGGAGCGTACTAAAAGCGTACGTGAGCATTTCGCAAGCCCTACAAATCTGTATTAATCACCAGCTGCACGAGTTTTGTTAATCAGAGCAAACAACATCGGCACAAACAAAGTCGCCACAAACGTCGACAGTATCATACCGCCAATCATACCGGTTCCGATAGCATGACGAGAGTTCGCTCCGGCGCCGGTGGATATAGCCAGCGGCAGCACGCCAAACGTAAAGGCTAACGAGGTCATCACAATCGGACGAAAACGCAGCTTAGCGGCCTCTATTGCAGCCTCTGCGGCCGATAACCCTTCCTCAGTCTTCATCACGGCAAATTCCACAATCAAGATTGCATTTTTGGCCGCCAAACCGATAAGCGTTACCAATCCGACTTGGAAATATAGGTCATTTTCCAAACCGCGCACCCAGGTTGCCAGCAAGGCGCCCAATACGGCAAACGGAACCGAAAGAATAACTACAATCGGCAACGACCACCGCTCATACTGCGCTGCCAAAATCAGGAAGATCATAATTAAACCGAACACAAATGCCTGAGTTGAAGCTCCGCCTGCCAATTTTTCCTGATAGGCAGACCCAATCCATGACAAGCTGTAATCTGTGCCCAAAACCTTGGCCGCAACCTCTTCCATAGCGGCAATCGCCTGTCCTGAAGAATATCCGGCAGCCGGGTCGCCCATAATTTTGGCAGCCGGGAAAATATTGAAACGGTTAATCAGCTCCGGCCCGGTAACGCGTTCAACCGTAATCAGGGTCGAAAGCGGCACCAATTCTCCACTGTTTGATTTTACATATACATAGCGCAAATCATCCGGAGTGCGGCGGAACCGCGACTCTGATTGCAAAGTAACTCTGAAGTTACGCCCCATATAGGTAAAGTCATTTACATACAGACTGCCGAATGTAGACTGCATAACCGCATAAATGGCATTAATCGGCACATTCAGCACACGGGCTTTTTCACGATCCAAATCAATCCGATATTGCGGAGTATTAACCGCAAAAGTGGTTTTGACATTGGTCAATGCCGGATGTTGCAGCGCGGCATTGATAAATTCGTTGGTTTTAGCCATCAGCTCTTCGGGAGTTTTGCCGGCGCGGTTTTGAATATATCCTTCAAAACCTCCGGTTGTGCTCATTCCCATAATCGGCGGCATGCTGAAAGCAAATCCGATACCTTCAGTCTGGCTCATACCCATGCCGGTAAACACTTGTGCCAACACATCAGCGCTTTGCGAAGCCTTTTTGCGCTCAGCCCAATCTTTAAGAATAATAAAGCTGATGCCGGAATATGTGTTTTGCGTTGAGGACAGCATATTAAAGCCGTCAATTGTCAACACATCGGTAACATTAGGATCCGCCTGCACCATCGCCGATATTTTGTCGCTGAAATCTACCGTGCGCGGCAAAGAAGACGCTGGCGGCATACTGTATGACATCAACAGATTGCCTTGGTCTTCATTGGGCACCAGTCCCCCCGGAACAACTCTGAATAAAAATATAATCAGGGCAATAACCGCGGCAAACCCGCTCAGAGCAGTTTTGGGATGCCCGATAAAATACCTTACCCCGGAAACATACCACTCTGTGGCTTTGTCAAAGAAATTATTAAACCACTTAAAGAACCCTTTAGGCTCCTTGTGCTCGGCATTGGGTTTAATAATCAACGCGCACAAAGCCGGCGTCAGCGTCAAGGCCACAAATGCCGAAATCAGCACCGAAACCGCGATTGTAACCGAAAATTGTTTATACATAACGCCGGTCATTCCGCCCAAAAAGGCAATCGGCAAAAACACCGACGAGAGCACCAGCGCCACCGCTACCACCGGGCCGGATACCTCCATCATAGCCTTGATTGCCGCCTCTCTGGGCGAGAGTTTTTCAACGCTCATCAGGCGCTCTACATTCTCCAGCACGATAATAGCATCATCAACCACGATACCGATTGCCAAAATCAAACCGAACAAAGTCAGCAGGTTGATAGAAAATCCCAACAAATACATGCCGGCAAAAGCGCCAATAATAGAAACCGGCACCGCCAAAATCGGAATCAAAGTCGCGCGGAAATTCTGCAAAAACAGATATACCACCAAAATAACCAGCAGCACCGCCTCAAAAAACGTATGCACAACTTCTTCAATCGAAATATTTACAAACAAAGTGGTATCGTATGGAATTTCATACACCAAACCATCGGGGAAGTTTTTGGCCAGTTCCTGCATCTTGTTTTTTACCAGCTCAGCCGTTTCAAGCGCATTGGCTCCCGGCTGCAGATAGATGGCAAACGCTACCGCATCTTGCCCGTTAAATTTGGATTTCACGCTGTAATCCTGAGCGCCGAGCTCTATTCTTGCCACATCTTTAAGCCGCAGCAACGCGCCGGAACTATTGGCCGAAAGAATAATATTGCCAAATTCTTCAGTGTTAACCAAACGCCCCTTGGTATTAACCGAGTACGTATAGGCAACTTTTTCATCCATCGGCTCATTGCCGAATTGTCCGGCGGCAAATTGGGAGTTTTGCTCCTGAATTGCCGATATCACATCTTGCGGAGTGAGGTTATATTCCGCCAACTTATCCGGAGAGAGCCAAATACGCATCGAGTAATCCTGACTGGCAAACAAAGAGGCGCTGCCCACGCCTTTAATACGGCGGATTTCATCCAATACGTTCAGCAAAGCATAGTTAGAAACATAAATTGTGTCATACACCGGATTAGTGGAGCGCATTGCCACTACCTGCAAAATCGAGTTGGATTTCTGTTCAACCGTAACCCCTTGTTTGGTAACCTCTGACGGCAGTTTGGCAGTAGCCGCCTGCACTTTATTGTTAACGTCAATAGTTGCCTGGTCAGGATCCGTGCCGATTTCAAACACCACGCCGATAGTCAGATATCCCTGCGAGGTAGCGTTTGAATACATGTAAATCATGTTCTTTACGCCGTTTATTTCCTGCTCCAGCGGCGCGGCTACCGTATCCGCCAAAACCTCGGCCGTTGCTCCGGGGTATACTGCCGAAATTTGAATCTCCGTCGGCACAATGTTGGGATATTGCTCAACCGGCAGCACTTTCATAGAAACCAAGCCGGCCAAAACAATAATCAAAGAAACAACAGTCGCAAAAATCGGCCTGCCGATAAAAAACTTAGAAAACATAATTTACATCCT
>JBNMLW010000079.1:0-5126 GCA_050875025.1 Alphaproteobacteria bacterium | reverse complement strand
ATGAAGAGATGCTCACTATTCAGAACCGCATTGAGCAGTATCACTATGCCTATGGACTGTGGCCGGATAAATACCAGGCGCCTCATCCTTACAGTATTCACAGTTATTTTGACAAAGACACTCTAGAGATGTTTGAACGGGCTTTTGCCAAAGGCGGCGACCGTCCCAGCGCTTATGAGTGGCAGGAGCATTTGTGGAAACTTATGCATCATCTGCGCCAATGCAAAAATAACCCCAACCATGTGTATTTTACGGCCAAAGGCTGCGGTTTATGCATTATGGAAGATAAATTTTATCATGATATGCATGATATCAAGAAGCAGAAACAAACTCCCGAAAAGGTGCGCGGCATAGATGTTGCCGACTTGTCGCAGGAAAAAGTTGAGCATGACAAAAGCCTTAAACAGGCTTTGGATATCAAGCTCAAGCGTATTTCTATTGCGGTTATCGGAGCATATATGCTGTTTTTCAGCCTTTTGTTTAAGATTCTTCAACCTTTTGCTGCTTTTCTGCACGAAATAGGCATGGGCATGCAGGCAATTTTGGCCACGCTCGGACTGGTCGGCGTCCACCGTCTTATTTACAAATATCAGGAGCTGGTGCCGCCTTTCAAAAATAAAAGCATTACTGATATGCTGCAGGTTTATGCGCTTATTTGCGTGATTGTTGCGCTGGTTTCAATCAATGACATTCCACAGGCACTGCTTGAATTAGCAAAATAGATTCCCTATATAAGGCTTGTTATATATAACAGAAAGGGTAATCCATTGAAAACACTAAATCCGATTTTGATTTCCGGCAAAGAAGTTCTGCCCCTGATTGAGGGTGGAAAAGGCATTAACGGCAGTGACGGAAATTCCAGCGGCGCGTGGGCGCACGAAAATTGCGTTGGCACCTTTTCCGGTGTCAGCCCGGACTACTATGATGACAAAGGCAACGTTATATTTGAGCGCTATTTCAAAAAAGATCGTCCTTCCCGTCATGAGGAAATGGTTGAACAGTCAATTAAAGGCTGCCTTGCTCAGGCGCAGATTGCCCATGAGGTATCCGGCGGCCGCGGGCGTATTCACCTGAATATGCTTTGGGAATTGGCCGGTTCGCAGCAAATTTTAACCGGCGTGCTGGAAAAAGCCAAAGGGCTGATCCACGGGGTTACTTGCGGCGCCGGTTTGCCTTATAACTTGGGCGAACTTGCCTCCAAATATGGTGTATACTATTATCCGATTATTTCTTCTGCCCGGGCATTCCATGTTTTGTGGAAACGCGCGTATAACCGCTTTGTTGAGTTTTTGGGCGGTGTGGTTTATGAGGATCCGTGGCTTGCCGGCGGGCACAACGGACTGTCCAATGCCGAAAATCCGGCCGAACCGCAAACTCCGTATATGCGATTGGTTGAACTGCGCAAACTGATGAATGAACTTGGACTGCAGGAAAAACCGATTATTTTGGCCGGCGGCATTTGGGCGCTGGAAGATTGGCAGGATTATATTGATAACCCCGATATCGGCAAATTGGCCTTTCAATTCGGTACCCGTCCGATGATAACCAAAGAGAGCCCGATTAGCGAGGCCTGGAAAAAACTTATGCTTCAGGTTAAAAAGGGCGATGTTATCTTACAAAAGTTCAGCCCGACCGGATTTTTCTCTTCGGCAATCAAAAATACTTTTCTTTCCCGCTTGATTGAGCGCAAACAAGGAGAAATAGCTTTTTCTTCAGAGGCAACGGCAGAGTTTAGCCATCCGCTGCAATTGAGCGAAAATAAGCGGGTTTTTATCCGGCCGGCCGATGTCGAAAAAGCCGCCAATCAGCTCAAATCAGGGCACACCGAGATTAAGGAAACTCCGGATAACACGGTTGTGTTCTTAACTCCTGATGAATGGGTGCAAATGAAAGAAGATCGCAAAAACTGCGTCGGTTGCTTGTCGCAATGCCAGTTTTCGGCTTGGTCGCAAGCCAAGGGCAATACCGGAAGGCTGCCGGATCCGCGTTCTTACTGCATTCACAAGACCCTGTATGATGTCAGCCACAACGGCAGTATTGTTGATAATCTGCTGTTTGCCGGACATCAGGTTTATCGTTTTGCCACGGATCCGTTGTATCGCAACGGTATTCCGTCGGTAAAAGAGTTGATTGAACGGATTAAGTCCGGAAAATAGAAAAATTGCTTTGTCAGTCTGCCTGCTTTTACACATTAAGACACGGCAGGCTGACAAAATAAGTGCAGCGGCGTTCTTTTTCACAGATTTTGTCTCAAAAAACAAAACAATATATTGACAAGAATGTAAAAATCGGGGCAATATTAACCCAGATTATGACTAAAGTGATATAACAATCGCGAAAACATACTTTTGGCCATCTATTTTATGACTAATGATAAGATTGTTCATAATTTATTAATTTGTTATAGTTAAACTATCAACAAAGTAAAAGAGGAGAGATACAATGACAGTATTATATAAAAATGAGCAGTCAGGACGTTCGATGGTCGAAATGCTCGGCGTGCTCGCGATTATCGGGGTGCTTTCGATAGGTGGTATCTCCGGTTACTCTAAAGCAATGGCTAAATATCGTATCAACAAGACTCTTGATCAGATTTCTATGCTGGTTATGAATATTCGTACACTGTATGCTTCAGCTGTTAACTATTCCGGTTTAACAAATGGTATTGCTGTTCAGATGGGTATTATCCCCAGAGACATGTTGCAGGCAGCCAGAGGTTCCACCGTTGCTTCCAATATTACAATCGTAAATGTTTATGGTGGCGAGATTAACTTGACTGCCAGCGGTACAGATAACCGTAACTTCAATGTTGCTTATTCCGGATTGCCGATGGAAGCATGCGTATCTATCGCTACCGCAGATTGGGGTTCTCAGGCCGGTTCCGGTTTGCAGAGTATCAGTGTCGGTGCCAGTGCGGCATCAAAGAAAGAAGGTACGTCTTTAACTTCTCATGCAATTGATACGTTGCCTTTGGCACTTTCAACTGCAGCAGGAAACTGCTCAGGTAGCGGCGATAATGGTAACACGATTAAGTGGACTTACTACTAGTCTTGAAGTACTTGATAAAAAGAGGAGAGTGTGGTAGCTCTCCTCTTTTTTTGTTTAAATCTTTGGACAGAAGTACAAACAGCGATGGCGCTGGATAGCGTGGCTTAGTTGGAATTGGCAAGGTTAGTGAGCCTTGGCGAACTTACCAAGCTAGAGGTTTGGTGGGGGTGACAATAAATATGCTATATGTTCCCCTGGATTACCCAGTCAAGCTGGGTAATGACAGTTAGGGGTGGTTAACAGACAATGTGTTTTGTCATCCTAAGCAGAGGGAAGGATCCAGCTGGTTCTGGACTCTTCGTTTCACTCAGAGCGACAGTCAAAGCATAGGACAACAAAATAGCACTGTCTTTGCGCGAACGGCGCCAGCCGCGAGAAGCAATCCATCTTTATCTTAAGGTAAAATGGATTGCTTCGGTTCGCTGACGCTCACCTCGCAAAGACAGAGCATGTGACAACAAACGTGCATTATCTCGAGCGCCGAGCCAACGGCGAGCAAGCGAGTAACAGCTAAGTCAGCGCCACCCGCCGCGCGGGCGAGTAAATTCTTGCCTATCGCTGTGCGCGTTCGCACTGCCTCCGGGCGCTACCTGGCGCAACCCGCTGTGCTGGCAAGTAGTCAGTGCTGGAATATGGCCGCTGTTAACAGAGCGGTTAAAAATGCCATATAATTGTATTGCTTTTTCCGCAAGATTTTTTAGCTTGAGATTTAGAAATCGGCAAGCGGTGATTTTCACTGTCCCAGTTAAACAATGTTTCCTGCTTGTCACTCAGAATAGAGACCCCGCTGATGCCCAGCCAAAATTTTTGCTCAAATTTATGGCTGGAAAGTTCAATACACTGCTTGGCGCTCAACCCTTTATAAACAATATCAAAGTTGCGCGCTCCCGGCATCAGCATGGTTCCTTCTGCGCCTGAGCCTATTAATACGGCATTGCCCATATATCCGCTCAGCTCGCCGTTTTTAAGCATTTGTGCCGGATAAATCTTTTTATCAATCACCGTCTGAGTATTCAGCCCCCAATAATCCGGCCTTGCCTGATAATAATGCCGGATATTGCCGGAGAGTTCTGACAGCTCTTCTGCCGCCGCGGTAATTCCGCTGTCCTCTTCGCTGAAGATAAAAACCGACAATCCCAATACTGCCAACAATCCGGTGACCGCAATCGCAACTGTCCGGTTATAATGTTTCAGAAGGTTGATAATCTTTTGTGGTTTCATCTTAAGCTCCGCTTCCCATACCGCTGGTAATTTGGTCTTGCATTTCGAATGTGCCCATAACCGCCCAGGCAATAACGCCGCCGATAGCCAGCAAGGCAACCATGTTCAAAATACCGGCTTTTTCTTCAATCATATATACGGATTCTTCCAGCCAGTCATTAGCAAGGTTATCCAACGCCTCTTCAAAGTTATCCAATTCGGAATAAATCTTGAGGTCGCCGATAATTTCTTTATCCGGAAAATCAAGCCCGGTCTTGGCCAATGCCTGTCCAAGGTTGTCACCGTTATTAATAAATACCAAAGTCTTGTCAATGCGTTCGCGCAAATACCGGCTGGCGTCTCTCCGCAGGGCGCGCATTGCTGTAGAAACCGGCGTGCCGCCCTTTACCAACGCGGACAAAGCCAGCAGCCAGCTGATACCGGTGAATACCTTATACAAAGACCATGGCGGAATATAATCAAAATAAGCGCGGATTTTGCCGGTCCAGATACCGATAGTAAAATAAATCACCGCCATTGCTATCGGCAGAGACAAAAACGCCACCAGCCAGTTGTTTTTAATCCAATCCGACAAGTTTACCAGATCGCGCGCCATGCCGTGCCATATAACATTAGGCGCCGCATCAATCATCGGCGGCACCATATAAACGCCGATAGCATAAATAATCAATACCGACATCATCATCAAAAAGCTCGGATAAGCAATTGCCCCGACAATCGGGCGGATCATCTTGGTTGAACCTTCAGTAACCTTAATCAGGTTTAACAGCGCGCTCTCCAAATCTGATACATCGCCGACAGAGAGCATCAGTCTTTCTCGCGCCGGAGCCCAGCCTTTCAGGGCATCAGAAAATGTT
>JBNMLW010000078.1:0-5231 GCA_050875025.1 Alphaproteobacteria bacterium | reverse complement strand
TGGTTCTGCCTCAAGCATGTTCAGGAATATAACGCCAAATGGAACTACTATGACGGAGAAGATGCCGAGGAAGAAGAGCGCCGGGAAAAACGCCGCCGTTTCAGATTCGGTTCTAAGGTTAAATATAATTTCGGCTTTGACATTAACGGCAATTTTGAATTTTTTGACGACTACAGCCCCGATTATTCCATAATCAATGAGGCGCGTTTTACCAAAGATGAGCGCACCTGTTTGGAGATTATGGAGCTGGATATTAATGAAGTCACGGTAGATAATTTGAAAAAGCAATATAAAAAGATGGTGAAGAAATACCACCCTGATGTAAATCCGGACAACAAAGAGGCGGAAGAAAAGTTCAAAATCCTTTCTACCGCATACAAAAGCCTGTTGAGCAAATTAGGCTGCTGATTTTATTCTCTGAAAATATCCTTAGCTGAAAGGTTGCTGCGCGGAGTGGCATCAATTTTAGATTTGATTTCTTTGCTCTTTTTCGGAGTTTTTTCCTTACTCTTCTGCACCACTTTATCGACTTCTTTTTTATTTTTGCGGCCGGATTTCTTCAAAATCATTTCCGCCACTTTTTTATCGTCAGTGCCCTTTTCTCCGGCGTTGATAAGTTCGTCAACTTTCATCTTTTCCAGCGCCTTGAGCTGTGATTCGTCAGCAGCCAAAGCCATGCGGCGGATTCGGTTAATCCCGCGCAGCATAGTGATAGTTTCGGCTTTTGATAATTTGCGGACGCCTTTTTTGGTCTTTAGGGCAAGTTCTTCACTCAAAACTTTTTCAAGCGAACCGCTGGTCTGGGTGGCATCATTGGCATTTTGTCCGGCCACTTTTTTGCTCAAACCCTTCAAGCCGGATTCTCTGGCCAGCTTGTCGGCAACAGCCACCGCCTCCAGCCTTCCGGCGGTTTGCTGCATTTTTTGCTGTTTCAGCGTATTGTTTTGCTGTTGCAGCTGCTTTTTTTCGTCTTCATATAACGCGTTTAGCAAAGAATTGTTCAAATCATGAGGAATGCCGTCATAAAAGTCTTCATCCTCATCTTCATCATATACTTCTTTAATTTTTTTGCGGATTTTTTTCAGCCCTTTGGGCAAATCAGACGGACGCGGCGCAGAGTCAAACGATACGGCCTTTTTTTCTGTGGCCTCATATTTCAGGGCTTTTTTAACATCTGTTTTGCGGGTAAGCTTTTCAGTGGCTCCAAAACCTTTGTTTTTTTTCCATTCAATATTTAAGCTGGACGCGTCTTCTTCCATTTATAACTCCGCAATCAAAGGCTCTAATGCCATAACAATTTATATAGTGGCATATAAATTTCTGCTTGTCAAATAATGTCGGTTTTCTGATAGCTGATCATCAGTGAGCCGTCCGATAGATTCTTGGTGGCAACATCAAGGTTAATCTGGTCGTTTCGGTTCAAAATAAAGCTTTTGGTAGTCATGGAAAGTATGTGCCCGGTAATTTCTTTTTTGAGCTCGCTCCAGTTTTCCTGATCATCAAAAAATTTATGTTGAGAATCCAACAGTTCATCAAGACTGGGCTCCTGGCTCAAAAAGTTTTCCGATGTTCCCCATAACTTTATATAGGCGCTGTTATAAAAGTTCAAACGTCCGTTAGCCCCAAAGATTAGTACTGCGTCAAACAGATTATCCAACATTTCCTTCTGTACGGAAAGCAGAGCATTATAAGCGCTGGTTGTGGCCAGACGGTCGGTTATATCTTCATAGGCAAATATCAGCCCGCCGGTCGGGTAGGCAGCACGCAGGCGGCGCAGCGTTTTTCCGTTTGGCAGATGCAGCATATCTTTTTGCGGCTCTATGATGTGCGAAAACTTTTTCTGCTCGTCGTTCTTAAACATTACATAGTCCGGAACTTCAGGCAGCAGGCGTTTTTCTCTTATCGTGTCCAGAAAGGCCGCATAAGACGGATTCCCGTCAAACCATGATTCGTCCAGCTGCCAGAGCGCGGCAAAAGCATGATTATGAAATGCCAGCTTAAGGTTTTGATCAAACACGGCAAACGCGGTGCCCAAAGTTCCCAAAATTTCCAGTTGCGCGTTTTGGTGCAGTTTGAGGTTGCGCTTAAGCTCATCAAGCTCGCTGGTGTCAACCAAAGTTCCCGCTGTATAAATTTTATCCAGGCTTTCTTCGGCATGGAACGGCGTTTCAATAGCGTCCATCACTACGCGTTCGCCGTTTTGGATAATGCTGATGGTCGCTTTGCGGCTTTTGTTGACGGCATGCGCGGCTTTGGCTAAATTGGCCGTTGCGCTCTCGCCGCTGATAGTATTGATTTCTGTGCCGTTGCGCAAGGCGGATTCTCGGTTAGGCTCGCCGGCCAGCTCGGCAAATTTTTTGTTACAATTGATTATTTTCAGCTTATCATTGCGCAGCCAAACCGGAAAAGGCAGGTTATCCAGCATGTCCTGCAATTGTGAATATCTGGCAGAAGTATCAGTTTTGGCTTTTTCCAAAGAAGATATTTTGTTGGTTTCAAAACTCACGTCTCTGAACCAGATCATATCGCAATAAATATTGCCGTCGGCTCCGTTAATGCGGCTGCCTACCAGACGTAAAAACTTGTTGGCGGTTTTGAGCATAAACTCATCGTCAAAGGATGCGCCTTCGTCTTTTAGCATACTCACATATTTTTGAATTTTTTTAATATCGTCTTTGTAAAAATTTTTTAAAATATCATCAAAAGATGCTTTGGTGCCTTCGCTCAAATTCATAATCACCGCCAGCCGGCGCGAACATCTTTCTACAATATTGCGGCGCGGATCATTAACCTTTTGATCCGGATAGATAAAGGCAAAATATCCATCGCGGGAGGCATAGAGAGTTTCGGCATAGCGTTCGCGGTCGCGGTTCAAAAAGTAGTTTTTTTGCCGGAGCTTCAAGATTCTCAATAATTCAAACAGTATCACTGCCGCCATAATTGCCGCGATTGTCCCCAGCGCGTACCAAAACTCCGGTGCCGCATAATACATATCGCTTATCAGTGTCCAGTCAATCATTTGTGCCTTTGTCTCTAAAAACGGTTGTTTGTTTGTGAATTTTAGTATATAAAAACCATTAATTAAACCTAAATTTTAAATTAAGTGGAAAAGATGTATATATTGGCTTTTGATACAACGGCAGCCGCCTGCTCAATTATTTTGCAGCAAGATGACAAAGTATTATCCCGCTATCATGAGATTATGGACTTTGGTCAGGCAGAGGCTTTGATTCCGCAGATTCAGAAAATGCTTTTGGCGCAAAATCTCAAGTTCTCCGACCTAAATTTGCTGCTGGTTTGCGTCGGCCCCGGCTCTTTTACCGGCGTGCGTTCTTCAATCTCGGCCGCCCGCACATTTCCGCTGGCTTGTCCTGATTTGGCGCTGGACGGAGTTTCGGCGTTTGACGCGTATGTTTTAGGGCTGAATGAAGAAGAACGGGCGGAAATTAATGCTGTAATTATTGAGACCAAGCGCGAAGATTTTTATATCCAGCTGTTTGATAAGGAGCTTAACCGGTTGAGCCCGCCTCAAGCCTTGGCTTATGATGATATTTTGCCTCTGCTCCGCAACAAAAAAGTTTCCCTAATCGGCGATGGGGTTGAGCGATTCCTGAGCCGTCCCAGCGGACTGAGCCTGCACTGCATTAAAATGCCCGAGAATTTGGATATTGATTTGTTGGTAAAAGCCGGCTTGAAACACTATCAAAACAAGCGGCTTGATTATCCCAAGCCATTGTATCTGCGCGCGCCGGATGTTGCGGCTCCTAAAAACTAAAAGCTTAAACTCTGGCCGGCTTCGCGCCCCAGCAATTTAAGGATAGTAGACGGAAGCTCATCCTGATGGTGGGATTCGATAATCTCGATAATCTCAATTTCCTGCTTATCCAAACGGCGGTTTATTCCCAAAGCGTCATAGTACTGTTTGCTGCTGTTATATAACTTGGCGGCCTGCAGGCTGTTGCCTTGAGCATACAGATATTGAGAGAAGTTTTTGCCGGCATTGGCAACTTCGCGGGCATTGAGCTCGCCGTCGGCCATATTCAAAACATTTTGATAGGCCCATATCGCTTTGCTTACGCTGTCGGTTTTGGCATACATATCACCCAGCCTGCTCCAGGCAGATACATTGCGCGGCTGCAACTCTATTGCCAGCTCAAATGAGCCGGTTGCCAGCATTACATCATTGATTGCCGCCAGATTGCCAAATACCACAGCCTGGCGCGATACATCCTGATAAATAGCGTCTCTCCGGTCTTCGTTTCCGGCAGCCGCGGCTTTATCAATATTGGCGTCCATCAAAGCTTCTATCAGGGCTAGTGCCAGCGTTGTGTCTCCTTCGGCAATGTGATAGAGCGCGTCTTCTTCTTTGGGCAGCTGCGCAGCGTTTTCTAATTTTGCAAATTCCTGATTTCGGCACATTGCGGTAAATGATTTGATTGTTTCAATCAGCTGCAGCACATCATCTTCCGAACTCATATTGTGATTGCGGAACATAACGGTTTGCGCAATCTTCAGGTCGTCAACGCCGCGTCCCAACATATCAATAATCAATCCCATCAGTTCGTTTAACTGGCGGTTGCTCTGCTTATACGACAAAATATCCGGCCGCATCTGCAGGTTTTGTGTTTGGGCATCTTGACTATAGGTTTGTCCTATTTTCCAATCCAAATCAATTATAGATTCTTTTTCCGGTATTTGCGAGATGTTATCTCTATCTCTTTTCTTTTTTCTTTTTTCTTTTTCTTTTTCTTTTTCTATTTTTTTGTTTTCAGATTCGGCAATACGTTTTTTTTCTTTGTCTTGTTCCACCGTATCTCGTTCAAGCCGCGCCATATCCAATTCTTTTTGCAGCTCTTTTTCCAGCTCGCGTTCGCGCTCTTGCTCTTCAATTATTTTGTTGAGGCGTGCTTGGTCTTCTTCATCAAAAAATTCTTCTTCATCCTCTTGCTCCGTAACCTTATTTTCCGGTTCATTGCGCAAAAAGGCAATAATGGTTTTAATGTAGATGATAATGATAAGGAACAAAAACATTAACAGCGCCAAAATCATTAAGATTATTGACGCCATGCGCAAATTATTTATTCCGGACAGATAGCCGTCAACAATATCCGACAGCATACCGAATTTATCGGAAACGCTCTCGATAATGTCAACAGATGTAAATATGGTTAGCAGTTTTTCATACATACTTTTCAGACCATTTACAAAATACAATTTAAGCTATACTATGT
>JBNMLW010000077.1:0-5270 GCA_050875025.1 Alphaproteobacteria bacterium | reverse complement strand
GCATATTGACGGGTGAAGTTTTGGATATCCGGTTTGGCAACCTCGTCTACATAAGCCTGAATTTCTTTCTCTCCGGATTTGATATAAAAAAGGGCGGCATCAATATCCAACACCACCTCTTTTTGCCACAATATCTCTACCGGCTGTTTATCATAACCGTTAAACACGGTTATATCCGCGCAATTATCCGTCATTTGCTAACCTCCTCGGTCACATTAAAATAAGCCACCGCATTGATGTTTTGCGGGTATACGGTATGAACCTGGCCATCGGCAAAAGTTGCCTTAATATCGGTTTTGTACTGCCCAAGCGGCAAATTTGTATCTTGGGGCGTAAGCTCTATAACCGCCGTACCATGCGCAGCGTCAGAAACCGCGCCGGACTTATTCAAAATAATTTTATCGTTATCATCACGGACGCACATTTGCAGCGCCAGACCGCTGATGTTCAGATCTCCGTCCGGCAGCTTAAAGCGCATGATGATGGTAAAACTGTTGCCCTGACGCACGGTTATCCCGCGGGAATTGATAAATCCGGTCATTTATTCCTCCTTTGCCTTGATAAAGTAGTTTACTGCCTGATTGACCGGAGTTACGTGCTCTGAAGCGCCATAAACCTCACTGGAGCGGGAGGCGGCAAACCCGACCACCGGATCGGTGAGGTCTCCGGCTGAACCATGGGCATAGCCGCTTGAAGATTTTTCTTCATAAAAAGCACCGCTGAATGTTCCGTGAGAACCGCCGGCGCCGGTCAGATAAAAAGAACCGGAGATTTCCGGCAGCCCTTCCGGCTGTGTGGTATAGACATCGGCAGCAGAATCTCCGCCCAAGCCGCGCAAAAATTTGCCGCGGTAATCCGGCACATTGAAGGTATTAATTCCATCGCCGGCGCCAAACTTGGTGCCAATCAGCTCAAACAACGCGGAATATTCGGTGCGTTTGACTTCCTGTCCGTTGCACAAAAGCCAATTGCCGTGGTTTTCTTCCTGCAATGAGGCCTTGATATCGCCAAGAGCGGACATTTTGTTCAAAGCGGCAGTCAGCGCTGTGGTCAAATCCTCTGCACTCTTATCCAGCTGGCTGCGGGTTACGGCATCAGACGGCAAGGTGCCGGCAGCCAGATTTTTGACCTTAAAGCCGCCGCAATTAATATCGCCGCGCATGGCGGAGCGTCCATCCCGCAGGAAACAGGCGCTCAGCGCATCGGCAAAATTATCGTCTTCTTCATCATGGTGATCGGTAACAATTTCAATATCATTAACCCGATCATCTTCCCAGTTATGGATTCTGGTAAAATTTCCTTCACTATCGTAAGGCATTTGTTTTCTCCCTCTAAAAATTAAAAATCAGCGCGGCAGAGCTCAAGTTCCTGCCGCAATTTATTGATACGCCCAAGCCATTCCCAGGTGTTGGGATACGCCTGATATGAGGCATGTTCCAACTCTGCCGCTACCGAAGGACCGGCAACCGGATAGACCGGACAAATATCAGAACCGGCCGTTTTGCATGAGTTCAAGCAAAGCAGCCCGACCAGCATTAGGACGAGCATAAATCTCGGCTTTTTGTTTTTGGACACGGCGCACAACCTCCACCTGTTTGACCACAATTTCTTTTTCGGCCTGAATCTGCCCCAAACGGCAGCAAACTCCGCCAAATGCCAAAACCGCCAACACGGCAAATAGCTTGAACATCACCATGCTCCAAACAACAAAACAAAAGCCCGGGCTACATTTTCGGCAGCCTCGGGCTTGAGAACGGAAACAACAGCCAACACGCCGAGCGCGGCCAATGCCCCGATATATTTATATTTGCGCTTTTTGAGCATTATTCCTCCATACACAAAAAAACCGCCGGCCTGTTGAGGCCGGCGGCACAATACAAAAAATCAGACAACTAAGAAATTATAGCCTGACTGATGTAAAAAGTCAGAAGCTTTATCAGCAGCAGCCAGAGCGCGCCTCCGCAAACAATGCCGAAGATGAGCCCCCAACCGGCAGGCTTATATTCTCTGCGCGCCTGAATATAGTCATAGAGGAACCACACCAGCTGTTCAATGGCATATACGAATAAGATAATTGCCAGCTGCAACAAAATATATTCGCCGCCCCACAACTGCGGAAGAGCGAGCAACCCTCTTACTACGATAGTAGCAAAGTTAGCAGTCTTCCAGCTGTTAGGACGCCCGGCTTTTTTGAGCAAATAGAGCATCAGGGAACGAATAATACCCATTGCGGCTAAGGTTCCAAGCAATTCTGCAATCAATATCGCCATAAATATCTCCTTTGGGAAAAATAGTTAAGATACAGCGAATATACAGGCTTTAATTTCGGCTGTCAACAAAATCACAACCTTTAGCAACAGGCAGCTGCATAATTAACCTTCAGATATCCGTTGCCGGCAACAAACACCGCCTCAGGCTTGATTATGACAACATCTTGCGCCAAAAGCCCGATACGCGGAGTATTGTCGCCGCGGTAAGTATATAAATATACCGGTAGCCCGTTGTACAAACGCCCGACCTCGACAATATTTTCCTTAAGTTCTTCGTCAGAAAACGTATAAACTCCGGAAGATAGAATATTGTTGATAGCGCCCCACCCGGCACTATTGCGGTTATCGGCGTTTTCGGCACTGTTTTGAGCGCTGCGGATATCGGCTTTGTTAGCGATATTATATTTATCCAGAGCAACATCATAACCGCTTTTGGTTTTGGAGAGCAGGCTCAAAATCTCATTTATCGGCAGAGTGCGGGCGGAGTTTTGGAAATTGCCGGCGGCAATCTGATTGTTAAGACTGTTGGTAAAAGCATTCTGCCCCTGCTGAATAGACTGATAAGCAGCCTGAGTATAGGCATCATTTTGCTGCTGTTCCAAGTTATTCATAGCTGACTGATAGGCTGCGCTGTCGGTCGACAAGCCTTGATTCTGCAGCCTGGTTTCCAGCTGGCGGCGCCGGCTGTCAAACTGAGAAGAAAGTTTGTCGGCCGCGCTTTGGTAGACCGCATTTTCGGTACGGCGGGCGGCGGCATCAGAACCGTCTACAGAATAGACATAGTCCGGGCGGTTAGCAAGCTGCGAGCTCATCTGATTGCCGACTGCGGCCATATTTTTATAAGTGTTGTCGGCCAAAGAGGTGTCATAATTATTCAGGTAATTCAGCACATCGCTTTCCGAACCCAGATAGCCGGTTTTGTTGTTGCCGTAACCCATAAATTTGCCAATACTTTTAGACATTGTTTTATATCTCCTTAGATTAGTGTTTATACATAGCCATAATGACGGCGTCCCGGCCGTCGTCATTGTAGCCTTTTAAGACGCCTTCTGCCTTAAAACCCAACCGATAAGCCAGTTTTAGGCAAGAGGTGTTGTTGATGCCGGTGAGCATGCTTATCCGCCGGCATTTATAAAAGTCAAACGCCAGCGCAAACATAAAGCGCAAAATCCGTTTGGTGCACCAATGTTTATCTGTGGTATAGAGCGTCCACCAAACATCACGCCCGGGGCGGCAGTCATGATAAATCAGCCCGCCTATCAGCTCGCCGCCGCGGACAAAACCGATAGTTAAGTGTTCACCCAGCCAATCCGTGCCGATTTTAAGCCCGTCGCAAACCCAGCGGGTGATATCGCCATTGCTGTCGGCAATAACCTTACAAGATGCTGTTTCCCTGCTCATATCTGAACCCCGTATCATACCATTCAATCAAATTGCCTCTGGTTTTGGTCTTGAAGACCACTCCGGCCTTAAAACCGGTGGCGCTGTTGCCTATCCACCGCGAACGGATTTTGCCCTGCAGCGTTGCCCATTTGGCGCCGACAGGATTAGCCAGAGTGCTCCAAGCGGTGCTGTTCCATTTGCTGCCGCCATAATTGCCGATGTTTTCGGCATAAGCCCGATTTTGAGCGGCAAAATCCATATTGGTGTATACCACCAGGGCAAAATTAGCCGATGACTTTGTGCGCGGATTAATCAGCTGTATTCTCTTTAGGTTGGGATTGCCCAAATTGCTAAAAGCCTGCTCCACGTGCCCGCAAATATGAGTGCCGTTATCAGAATAGCCCTCATCAAACAAATACACCCCTTTGTCCGAACCGAAATACAGGCGGCTGCCAAACATTCCCCAGCAAAAAGAGCGGATTCCGGTAAAACGGCACCAAGCGCCGGAAGCAACATTCACCACATGCTGTTCAAACTGCCGGGCAACCGGAACATTAAACAGCGCATAACCGCCGCGGCCATAGATTATTGACTGCCAGCCGAACTTGGCGCTGCCGGTTTTGGTGCGTTCCAACACCAAGCCGCGGATCTTGTCAGAAAACGCAAACTGCGACGAGTTGGCTTTATCCAGAGACAGAGCCTTGGAAAGCGGCACATATCCGTCCTCGGAGATAATGATAATATCGCCTTGATATTGCATAGCGCAGCGGCTGCCTATCGGGCGGCTCATCTGATATACGCCGCGCAAGCTCCAATCATCGGCATTATCGGGAGAATTGCCGCTGTAGACCGCAACCTCGCCTTCGGTGGTGATAAATACGGTCAAATCATCCATGCCTAAGCCGGCATCCTGCGTCCAGGGAGCAATTGCCAACAGCTCGCCGCCGCGCCGAAAAACTGTTGAAAGGTCAAATTTTTCAAGCGTGCCCTGCACATTGCCGACCTCCTCGGCATACCAAAAAGCCAAAGTGCCTTTTTCCACAAAAAACAGGCGCTGTTTGCAGACTGCAACATTAACCAGCTTTTGCGGCATTAAGCCGTTGCCGGAAAAAGCCGCGGCCTCCCAATGCTCGGTTTCGCCATCAATATAAAATACCTGCGGCAGATCAAAACCATTTACCAAAATCAGCCGGTTCTTAAATTGGCAATACTGCCAGTCATTATTAGTAAAGCCCTCGGCCGCCTTGCGGAGGTTCTTTTTATCGGAAATATCCCACACCGCTCCGCCGCCGCAGGCAAAAAAGCGCTGGTCAGATGCCTGCTTATATTCGACCAAAGTATGAACCGGCACGCCCAATTCGGCATAGCCGACATATCCTTTGCGCAGGCAAACCTTTGTATCGGCCGGCAGATAATTATCCATCACGATGGCATCGGCTTCATTCATGGAATCGAGGCTGTCGCGCACATTGAGCCCGCCGGTCGGCGCCGGCAGAGTATAGTTGGTTGAGGTATTGCCTCGGTTAACCGTTCGTTGCTGCATTGACAGTTACTCCTCCTAATTCTTCCGCAAAAAAAGAACCGCCAAGATTAATATCTTTGGCGGCCAGCCCTGAG
>JBNMLW010000076.1:0-5391 GCA_050875025.1 Alphaproteobacteria bacterium | reverse complement strand
CGACAATTGAACGCGAGGTAGAAACCGCCACCCGTATGAAGGAAGAGGCCAAAGCGCCGACCATTGTCGCTAATCAGGATTTGATTAAGGTAAAAGACGAGATTTGGCTCGGCGATTCAAGCGAAATCGAATATGAGGGCGACCCGCTGCCGGCTTATTTGGAAGGCAAAAACGGCATTACTCTGGTGAGCAACCGCCCGATTACCTTGTTTGAAATCGGCGATATGATTAACAAGACCACCTCGCTTGGCGTGCGCTATGCTCCGCAGCTGGAGGCTGATGTAAAAACTAAAGGCGCGGCTAACAAACCGACTGCCGAGGCCATAAACAGCGACTGGGCAGAACCCGACAAGATGCTGGTTTCTTATCAGGGACCGTTGAGCGGATTGCTGAACGAGGTATCTTCTCGCTTTGGCATTTGGTGGAAGTATGAGAACAAAGAAATCCACTTCTATAAATTTGTTACCAGAACCTTTGTTGTATACAGCCTGCCCAGCAAACCGAATTTGTCGGTTAACGTCGGCGGCAGCCAGAGCGGCGGCGGCGGAAGTTCCTCCATCAGCATGAGCAGCTCAATTGAGGTTGAGATGTGGGGCAACTTTGAAAAAAGTATTTCTTCTATGATTAGTGAAGGCGCTAAGCTTACGATGTCTCCGTCTGACGGCACCATCACCCTGACCGCCACCCCGAACGATATCAAGAAAGTTGCTAAATATATCAATGAGCAAAATGTTCGTTTGTCTCGTCAGGTTGCAATCAGCGTTAAGATTTTGCAGGTTTCAATTACCGACACCGACAACTACGGGCTTGATCTGAAAGCTACCTTTGGCGACGGTGTTACCAGTATCGGCGTTGCCGGTTCTACCAGCGTAAGCTCTGCAGCCAGTGCCGGAAACACCATTACTTGGGGTATTTTGAAAGATAAATGGTCTGCTGATGCCGCGGTAAAAGCTCTGTCTCAGCGCAACAACACCAGTTTGGTTACCAGCGGTACGGTTACAACTTTGAATAACAAACCGGCACCGATTCAGGTTACTCAGAAGCAGAACTATATTGCCGAAATGACCAAGACAAACAGCGGAACCGACGGCACCAACTATGATATCTCGGTTACAACCGAAGAAGTTGAAACCGGTTTCACCTTGGATGTCTTGCCGCGAATTTTGGAGCACGGCCGTCTGCTGGTTATGTTCAACATGACTTTGTCTGACCTGTTGTCACTGGATAAAGTTGAGTTCGGCGCCTCCAGCGAGAACCAATATATTCAGAACCCGAAGATTGAATCCAGAGCCTTTACTCAAGAAGTGGCTATGACCTCCGGCGAATCTTTGATTTTGGTTATGAGCGCGTAAACAGCGCAACCACCAAAGAAGGAACCGGCTCAGCCGAGAACTCTTTGCTCGGCGGCGTAGCTACCGCTCAAAAAGAACGCAGCGTTTTGGTTATTATCCTGACACCGGTTGTATTGGAATCTCCGTTGTCGCCTGAAGCCAGAATGTCAATGAATTAGGAGAATCACAGTGCTTGAAGAAGCCAAACTGTTAGATGATGATGTAGACAACGGATCAGCAAAAAAATCTTGGGGTTCTTCCATCAATATCGATGGTGTCAACTATGCCACAAGCTTGTTTTGGCAGCCGTTGCAAAATGCCAGCGATCCTTTTCAGGAAGTTGAAGAGGCATCGGCCGGCGTTTTGGAAGGAGCCGACCTGTTCTGCATTAAGGGAGGCAAGGCTCCGCAGTTTGGTATCTGCGTTTCTCACGAAGGCTACAAGAGCGGTGAAACGGTAGCTGCCGTTGCGCTGGCGAGCTCGCTTTCGGATATCGGCTCGTTTATTGCCGTATTTAAGACGGCAGAGGGCTGGTGGTATACCTGTATTCGTAACGATATTATCCTGTCTGACGGCGATATGCTGTTCTTGAACGAAGAAGAAGCCAAAGAACAGTTTATGTCTATGTTGGCAGTGCCGGATTGGGGCAAAAAGATTGCGCCTAAGGAATGGGGCATTGAAGATACCGAACAGCTTGATTTGGCGGAAGTCTTAACCAGAGGCGCCAAGTCAAAACTGCAAAAGATTAAGGCTCTGCGCGGCGCCAAATTGTTTGCCGTGATTGCGGTTTCGGCCGTGGTCGGCTTGTGGCTGCTCTCCAGTTTGATTGACACTTTGTTTTTGACGCCGACGGTGCGTCCGGTTATTGTGCCGGTCAAGCCTAAGGTTGTGCCCAAAGTGGAACAAGTGGTAGAAGTTAAGCCATGGGAAAAGGTGCCTAATCCCAAACAGGTTATGAAGAGCTGTTATCAGGGAATTGTGGATTTGAATAAGATAATGCCTCCGGGATGGACTATCGGCATTATCAGCTGCAACAACGGCAGCGCTACCACTGCTTGGACCCGAAATGTCGGGCGCGTGGCTTGGGCGAAGAAAGCGCTTGATGATTCCGGATTGAAGTTCTCCGGCTACAGTTTTTCTTCCGACGGATCCGGACTATCAGCAACTTTGGCTCTGGATAAGGCCGAAGAACAGCTCAGCCCGCCGCAAAAACGCTTTGTAGAGCTCCGCGATGAATTGAACGATACATTTCAGTCTATCGGTGTGCAGATCGGGCTGACAACGGACATGACCAAATCGTCAACCGGCACGGTTTATCAGATGATAAAATTTTCGCTCAACTCTGAATATAATCCTTTGACATGGCTGGATTTGTTAACAAAATATTCAGGAGTTGAGATTAAACTTATAACATATTCTCCAAACGACAAGATTTGGCATTACGAGGGGACAATCTATGTTTTGTAAAATAAGAAATATTTTAAGCGTTTCCGCATTGGCTTTGATGGTGGCGGCAGGCAATAACAGCCTGTATGCACAAGGTGTTGTTACCCTCTCGGAAGATGCCATGTTTGATGACAGCGACAATGATACCGCTCCATCGACAAGCGTGCCCGATA
Organism: Alphaproteobacteria bacterium; assembly: GCA_050875025.1. GTDB lineage: Bacteria > Pseudomonadota > Alphaproteobacteria > RF32 > CAG-239 > CAZU01. The sequence goes on along the minus strand of JBNMLW010000076.1, from coordinate 2,441 downwards.
ACGCGCCGCTGTTCGGCTCAGAGAGTTCGGCAGCAACGCCGGCTCCGCAACCGCAACAGGGACCGACAGCCCAACCGGCTGCCGCTGTTGAGGCACCGTCTCCGATTATGCCGGCCTCTATGCTGAATCAACCGGGTGCCGGAGTTGGCATTATCGGCACCAATGACAATGAAGAAATCGGCGACGAGGTTTTCTCCAAAATGTCGGATTTGGAAAAACAGACCGCTTTGCTGAATCTTGAATTGCGCAGAGAAAGAGTGCAAAACGAAATTGAAGCAATCAAGAATCAGCGAAAACAGGCGGTAATTCAAGAACAGGAAAAAGCCGAAGAGCAAAGGCGCAAAAAAGTTGAATGGGAAAAAGAGCAAGAGCAAAAAGTTCTGCAAGAGCAGCAAAAGTTGCGCGAACTGGATATCCAGTTCGAGACCGTTCGTCAGGAAAAACTGCTAAATTCCTACAAAAACGAGATGCTGACCGTCAATCAGGAGTGGATTGCTCATGAGGGCGGTTTGTACCAGCAGATTGCGGCGCTCAAAAACGAAAATCAGGCTCTGTTGGAAGATACGCAGAATAAGCTGAAAAACATTAAAGCCAGTTTTGCCAATGCCTCTTCACAGACGGATGAGACCATTAACGCTTATAAAAAAGAGATTGAGAATCTGAAGACCCAGATTGACACTCTTAGTGCCAGAATTGAGGCGCAAGAGAGAGAAATGGAAAGACGTAACCCGTTTGCCGATGATGGCTCAGAGGACGGCGCAGCGTCCAATACTGCCGATGTTATTGTGCCGGAGCTGAAACTGCAAAACATGTATGCGGTTATGGAAATCCGCGGGCAAAACGGCGAGCTGATTGCTAAACTAATTAATCAGGACGGAACTCCGTTCTATGTTAAGAAGGGCACAACTCTGCAAAGCGGACATGTTATTGATGATATTACCTCGACTTATGTTCGGGCAGAAAAGAACGGCATAAAGGATTATTTGTACTTTGCAGCCGGCGGAATTTTGCCCTTGGAGCAGCCCAAGACAACAATCACTCCGGATTTGCCGTCTGCTGAAGCAGTTAAATCTGCGGCTCCGGCTAAACAGGGTTTTGCTGCCAGCAACGGTATTCCGGGTTTGGGACAATCTATGATGGCCAGATAAACTATGGCAGACGCTGAAGAAGAGAAAAAAAACGATAATGGCGAGCAGACGGCACCAGAGACAACAGCTGGTGCCGCCGCTGAGTCTTTGAGCTCTTCTGAAGCGCAAAATCAAGGTGAAGGCGAAAAGAAGTCTTCCATTGCCGATACTTATTTTTCTAACGGCAACCGGTTGCTGACTTTGCCGGGTTCTTCGCTGGTGGTTAATGATGATACGCGCCGTTTGCTGGCCTTGTTCTCAGACGGCCGCTTTCTGGTGGTGGAGAGCCATAAGTTTGATGGGCGCGTTCTGAGCTTTGAAGTTTTGGCCAGAAAAAAACGCTTGGCTATTCTGAAACCAACCTACGTTTCTCAAAATGAAATTAATGCCATTTACAGTATTGGCGAGCGCGCGCAGGCCGAAGTCGATGTGCGAGAGGACAGCGAGCTTGACCAGCTGCAGATGCAGAAAGACTTTGTCAACGTGATTGCCCGCGCAGCAGCGCAAAAAGTTTCGGATGTGCACGTTATTGTGGCAGACAGCACCCAAATTATGTTTCGTATTAACGGTATGATGACTACCGAAATGGAATATAACAAAGACTGGGGTGAATCTTTCGTCCGCGCGGCGTTTGCCTCGGCCGATGTATCTGACTCCAACTATGCGCAAAACGAGTTCCAAGGCGCGCAAAAGCTGGGTTCTACTCCGCTGCGCGGATCAAAAGGCAAGCTGATGCTGCCGCACAATGTGCTGGCAATTCGTTTGCAATTTAACCCGATTGCGTTTGGTTCTCAATACTTGGTTATGCGTCTGCTGTATGCTGATGACAACCCTGACGGCTCCGGCGACTTGGCCAGTTTGGGATTTGGCGAGTTTGAAGAAAATTTATTCTATCGCCTGCGCGCTGTTCCGGTTGGGCTGAACATTATTGCCGGACCGACCGGCTCAGGAAAATCTACTACCCTGCAAAGAAATATGATTAAACTTTTGCAGGAGAAGAACTATGAAATTAACCTGATTACAGTGGAAGACCCGCCGGAGTATCCTATTCCCGGCGCGCGCCAAATGCCGGTGACCAACGCTAATACCGAAGAAGAAAAAGACGAACAATTTACTAAAGCGCTGTCGGCGGCTTTGCGTTCTGACCCTGATGTTATGATGGTCGGCGAGGTACGCTCGCTCTCGGCGGCACAGTTGACTTTTAAGGGAGCGCTCTCAGGACACGGCGTTTGGACGACCCTGCACGCCAACTCGGCGCCGGCAATTTTAATGCGTTTGCGCGATATGGGAGTTGAAACCTTTAAGCTGCTGGAT
>JBNMLW010000075.1:0-5414 GCA_050875025.1 Alphaproteobacteria bacterium | reverse complement strand
TAGTCAAAGATGAGCGCCCGCTGCTCTTTTTCAGCCTGATATCTATAGTGTTCTTTATTCTGTCGCTGACTTTGGGCGTTCCGGTAATCGTTCATTATTTTGAGACCGGAACCGTACCCTGGCTGCCGCGTTCAATTTTAGCCATGGGGTTGATGATCTGTTTCGGTATCTGTTTGTTGGTCGGGTTTGTGCTCGATTCCCAAAGTAAAAGCCGCTATGAAACGCGCCGTATGCATTATCTTGGTTATAAACGCAGCGGAGAGTAGCCGTGCAATATTCTGGGCAAGACAATCTGGAGGTTATGAGCGGAGCAAAAAATTACAATCACTGGCTGCTGGCGGAGGTTTTGCGCAATATGCCGCCGCACGCGGAACGCATTGTCGATTTTGGCGCCGGAGACGGCGGCTTTGCCCGCGCTCTGCAGGCAAAATCTGCCGGAAGCATAATTTGTATTGAGCCGGCGGATAATCTGCGCCGACAATTACAGGGATTGCAGCATGCGGCAGATATTTCTGAAATTTCCGGCGAGCTGGATTATATCTACAGCCTCAATGTCCTTGAGCATATTGAAGATGATGCGGAGATACTGCGGCTGTGGTACCAACGCCTTAAAATATCGGGAAAAGTTTTTATTTATGTTCCGGCGTTTCCGATGCTTTATTCCGCAATGGATAAGCATGTCGGGCATTACCGCCGTTATCGGCGCGCAGAGCTGATAAATAAGGCTCAAACGGCAGGATTCACTGTCACCGAATGCCGCTATGCCGATTTTGCCGGTTGGTTTGCCTCCTGGTGGCTCAAGTTGTGCGGCCGTACTGATGGCAGCCTGTCTTCGCGTATGGTGTCATTTTATGACCGTATAATTTTCCCGTTGAGCCGCGGTCTGGATATCTTGACCGGCTGGCGGCTGCTGGGCAAAAATCTGATTCTGATTGCGGAGAAGAACCATGATTAAGATGTATGCCTTGGTCATCGCTCAGGTGCTGCTGAGTTTGGGCGGCCTGTATAAGATTAAGACCGCGCCGGAAATCTTCAATCCGCATTTTGTGTGCGGCTTTGCGCTGTATGGCATTAGTTTTATGCTATGGGTATGGATAATCAGGGCTTATGCCTTGTCGGTGGCTTTTCCGTTGGCAACCTCTTTGAGCATTATCTGCTCCCAGCTTGTCGGCATATATCTGTTGGGTGAAGGCTGGAGCTGGCTGCAGTGTGCCGCCGTCGGGCTGATTATCTGCGGAGTTATCTTGCTTTCGGCCGCCAAATAAAGCGCAAATTTTCTCTTTTCTTAACAATTTATTGAGTATATTGTATTTATAATATCTCAGATTGAATTATTGAAAGGTGTGCTATGATTGGCAATATTTATGACAATGCACTTGTGCCGATGGTGATTGAACAGACCTCCAAAGGCGAACGTTCATTTGATATTTATTCCCGCTTGCTCAAAGAGCGGATTATCTTTTTGACCGGCGAAGTCAATGATGAGGTTTCATCTTTGGTGTGCGCCCAGTTGCTGTTTTTGGAATCTGAGAATCCCAAAAAAGATATTTTCTTTTATATCAATTCCCCCGGCGGATCAGTTACAGCCGGTATGGCAATGTATGATACCATGCAGTATATCAGCTGCGATGTAAACACTCTTTGCATCGGGCAGGCTTGCTCTATGGGGTCGCTGCTTTTGACTGCCGGCGCCAAGGGCAAACGGTTTTCTCTGCCCAACTCGCAGATTATGATTCACCAGCCGTCCGGCGGTTTCCAGGGGCAGGCTACCGATATGGAGATTCGCACCAAGTTGATTTTGGATATGAAAAAACGCCTGAACAAAATCTATGCCGACAAGACCGGACAAAAACTTTCGGTTATTGAAAAAGCCATGGAGCGCGATAATTTTATGACTCCGGAAGAAGCCAAAAAGTTCGGGCTTATTGACCATATTGTAACTTCTCGCGAAGATGTTTTGAAATAGGATTTTGTTATGACAGATGATACCAAAAATGAAGACGGCTTGCTGCATTGTTCATTTTGCGGCAAGAGCCAGAATGAGGTAAAAAAGCTGATTGCCGGCCGCGGAGTATATATTTGCGACGAGTGCATTGATGTTTGCACCAGCATTGTTGCCGAAGAGATTGCCGAGGAGAAAAAATCCGAGGGCATCAACTCTACCGGCGCGTCTTTGCCGTCTCCGTCCAAAATCAAAGAGTTTTTGGACCAATATGTAATCGGGCAGGATCACGCCAAAAAGGTGCTTTCGGTTGCCGTCTATAACCACTACAAGCGCCTCAACTCCCAAAAGAACAACAAAGATGTGGAGATTGCCAAATCTAACGTTGTGCTGATTGGCTCTACCGGCAGCGGCAAAACTCTGCTGGCGCAAACTCTGGCCAAGATTTTGGATGTTCCGTTTGCCATTGCCGATGCCACCACTTTGACAGAAGCCGGCTATGTTGGCGAAGACGTTGAAAACATCATCTTAAAATTGGTGCAGAACGCCAATTATGATATTGATAAAGCCCAGCGCGGTATTGTCTATATCGATGAGATTGATAAAATCACCCGCAAAACCGACGGTCCCTCCATCACTCGCGATGTTTCGGGCGAGGGCGTGCAGCAGGCTTTGTTGAAAATTATTGAAGGTACTGTTGCCAATGTTCCACCACAAGGCGGGCGCAAACATCCGCAGCAGGAATTTTTGCATGTTGATACTACCAATATCCTGTTTATTTGCGGCGGTGCTTTTGCCGGACTGGAGAAAATTGTAAGCCGCCGCGGCAAAGAAACCTCTATCGGTTTTGGCGCCAAAGTTGCGGCCAAAGAGGAGCGCGGCATTGGCGAGATTATCAAAGATGTTCAGCCGGAAGATTTGCTCAAATACGGGCTTATTCCCGAGTTTATCGGCCGTTTGCCGATTATCGCCACATTGAGCGACTTGGATGAAGAGGCTTTAGTCAGAGTTTTGACCGAGCCGAAGAATGCTCTGGTTAAGCAGTATGTCTGCATGTTCGATATGGAAGGCGTCAAACTGACCTTTACTCCGGAGGCCTTGCGCGCCATTGCCAAAAAGGCGATTGAGCGCAAAACCGGCGCCCGCGGTCTGCGCGCGATTATGGAAGATAATCTGCTGGAGCTGATGTATGATATTCCCGATAAAAAGAATGTTGCGGAAATCATCATTGATGAAAATGTAATCAATGAGGGCAAAGCTCCTAAGTTTGTCTTGAATAAAAAAGACGATAAAGAGGATAAAAAAGCTTCTTAATAAGCCTCTTAATAATAAGCACTAAAGCCGCTCATTGCCGAGCGGCTTTTTTTGTGGCTTGTTTTTATTTGTCGATTGCCAGTAATTATTTGTTGAAATATCATAATCCTTGTGCTACAATATTAACAGTATTGTATACATAGGAGTGGTGATATGCGCGGGATTTGGTTGACATTAGCGACAGTTTTAACTGCGACATCGGCTTTGGCTGCTGTGCATTTTCTGCCAGATTATCAAGGCGTGGGATTAGAGCATCGCGAGCAGGAAGGAAAGAAGCCGCCAATTACTAACACTTGTTCAACCTACGGCAAGTATAGTTCCATGCAGAGCAATATGGTATGCAGCGTGACTTATCCGGCCGCCGGTCTGACTTGTTATGACTGTAAATCTTGCGGCAGCGAGTATAAATACACCACATCCGATTGTCCCACCTCTTCTTATAGCTTGTCCGATCAATGCGGCGGCAAATATAAAACCTGCAGCTGCAACACCGCATTATATCCGGCTGCTTCTACCACCACCGGCTGTCCAAGCGGTCAGGTTCCGGATTCCAATAAGTATTGCGAGGATAAACCAAGCGGCACCAAACACTATGCTTGTACTAGTGCTAACTGTAATTCCGAGAATATTACGGTAGACGAATGTAAGGCCAAAGGAGATGATTACAATTGCACCGCCTCCAAAGAAGCAAATTGCACTGATTATTGCGATAGCAACGGCTGTCAGGATAATTGTACTTATTTAAAACAAACCGGACAAGCGCGTTCCGATTGTCAGTACGGCTGCGCCGCCGGCAAAAATGTCAGCGGCTGTTCGGATTTATGTTATGAATGCGGAGAGGCACCGGAATCTCCGACAGATACATGCGCAGACATCTATGATGGCCAAAGCAATACCAAGGCTATTGTCGATCAACTCGGAGCAGACGCGCTGGCGGCAACCGCGGCTAATCAGTACTATGTCGGAGACGAAAACGGCGACTTCGGGCAAGGCAAGTGGTATCTGCCGAGCATTGGTGAGCTGGTAGATATGTATGGCGTTAATCCGAATCAGATAACCGGCGGCAGTGGTAAGAGCGGAGCACTGGGCGGCTATATGGATGAAATCAATGATGCCCTTAATACTTTGTACGATAATGGGGTTGATACAGATACTATGTCGGATACCTATTTATCGTCATCAGAAAATGAGGCGAATAAGGTCTGGACATTTACGGTTTCTTCTGCCAATGGTTCTGGTAACCGCTCCACCTATCCCAAGGATTTTGATTACAAAGTTCGTCCGTTCTTGCAGGTTGAAAGCTGTTTCAATACATCATCATATACATCATTCCCTCCTATTGTCGGCCGAGTAATGTATAGCGATAAAACATGGGGCAGGGCAGATAGGTATGACAGTGGAATAGGCAAGAAACCGGTTGGAATCATTGTCTCGGTTAATGAAACAAACGGTTCGGTCAAGATTGTCAGCCTCAAGGATTTGACCTTCAGTTTAACATTCCTCATGTACAACTTTAACGCTGATAATCCTTATGGCGGCAAGAAAGAAACAAGCGCATGGGCGGTGTCTGATAAGCAAGAAGTTGATATAACAAAGATTCCCAACTATAGCAGCGACAAGCTCAAGACCATGCTGAAAAAATGTGCTACTAAGCAGGGGACGGTTGGTTGCCCGGTAACCACGGGCCAGCTGTCTGCTATATTTGATGGCAAAAGCAATACGCAGAAGATAGTAGACCAGCTTGATAATAATGCTCTGGCTGCTTATGCTACAACCAAATTCTACGTCGGCGATAAAAACGGCACTTTTGGGCAAGGGAAGTGGTACTTACCGGCGATTGGTGAACTGATGGAAATGTATGGCATCGATGTGTCAGAAATGACTAATGGTAGTGGCTCCAGTGGCGCTGTAGGTGATAATATAGCTAAAATCAATGCCGCTTTGACTACCTTAGAAGGTAAGAAAGCAAAGGCAGAGGCCATGAGTTTTTTTATTTGGTCGTCTTCTGAGAATAACTATAGCAATTCTTGGATGCTCAGTCTAAGAAGTGGCTACCGTTATAACGTCTATAAGGGTGGTACCAATTACGTCAGGCCGTGTCAGCTTTTAGAAAATTGCTTTAACCCTTTAACCCTTTCCGCCGAAGGCGGTAGCGGCG
>JBNMLW010000074.1:0-5418 GCA_050875025.1 Alphaproteobacteria bacterium | reverse complement strand
TCCTTTATGGAGGGTTTTGTTTTGGTATCCTGAAAACTCGAAATTCCACAGGAAGTTCGACTACGAGCGGCAGGCAGACGGAGTATGCCGGTGGCTTGCCAGCCGCGAATGTAGCAACTCAAGCGCAGCGCAGAGTAGTCTTCTCCACAAAGCGCCAGCTTTGTTTCTCTTCACAACATCCCTCCTTTATGGAGGGTTTTGTTTTGGTATCCTGAAAACTCTAAGCTCCATCGACAAACAAAAAAATGGTGTCTGACAAAACTTTTAGTAAAAAGTCCGCCAGACACCATTTATTCATTAGATTCCTTCAAAGTCACCGGCTTTGTACTCAACAATTCCCGGAATACCGGTACCGAAGTCAAATACCAAAACCTTCTTGACCAGGCAGAGATCCTTGCGTTCACCGACCATCATTGCCCAAACTTTGTAATCTCGTTGTTTCAGGAAATAACCCGACGACGCAGAGCAATGGTACATCACCGTATTCAGATCACTCATCTGCTCAAGTTTCAACTCTTTGCAGATATCACCGGCCAAAGCAGCAATTTTATCTTGCTCCAGACTCTCGCCCTCCATCAGGACAAGCCTTACCTGCCGCTCGCCAATCACCTGATAAAGTTGAGATGAAAAGATTGGCAAATCGTCTGCAAATTCAACTGTCTCTGTCACAAAACGCCCATATCGACGCTTGTCAACGTACATTTCCGCCGAAGAACTATGCGGGCGGTACCCCTGAACAAAAAGATCCGGCACAATGTCAATCTTTCTTTCGTTTTGCGGTATTACCACGACAAAATACATTCCCTCAGGTATCACCTTAGTTTTGCGCAACATCGCCCAGTCGCCGAAACTCTCAAAGGCAGCAAACGAACTTTTGCAATCGCTCTTTCTATTGCCTACCAAAATAATAGAATTTTTTTTCATACTAATAATTTTTTAAGTGAAACAATATTGCAGATATCCAAAGATATCACAGCAACTCATAATAATTAATGCATACTTCATGTATATACGTTATTGCAAATTTTGTCAACTTTTATAAGCTGTTCATAGCTGAAATTCCACGCTGATTACTGCCCTCCCCACAAACAAAGAACTCTTATTATTTCTCCGCTTGCCAACCCGGCTTTTCCATATTACATTTTTAAGAGCTTTAACTTTTCAAGGATAATTTAACCATGCTTATCTCTCTTCTTCCCATTCTTTTTGTTCTCTTATTTGTGATTATAATTCCCGGCTTCCGCATTGTAATGCAGTATGAAAAAGGCATTATATTTACTCTCGGCCGCTACACCAGCACCCGCGACCCCGGATTGCGTTGGTTTGTACCTTATATTCAGACCATGCAAAAGATAGACATGCGCATTATGACGGTTGACGTCCCCAAGCAAGAGGTTATGACCAAAGACAACATTCCCGTGAACATTAATGCCGTTGTTTATTTTAAGGTTAACAACCCCGAAAAAGCAGTAATCCAAATCAGCGATTATGTCTTTGCCGTAATCCAGCAGAGTCAATCGGCTCTTAAGGACGTTATCGGCACCAATGATTTGGATACCATTCTCTCCGAGCGCAAACGCATTGGCGAAGAAATCAAAAATATTGTTGACATGACCACCGATAAATGGGGCATAGATATTGAGGCGATTAATGTGCAGGAAATTGAACTGCCGGAAGATATGAAGCGCGCCATGGCCAAACAGGCCGAAGCCGAACGCAACCGCCGTGCCATGGTTATTTCGGCACAAGGCGAAGTTGAATCTGCGCAAAAAATGCTTGAAGCCGCCAGCACGCTCGAAAAAAGCCCCGTTACCATGCAATTAAAGACCCTGCAGACTATTAAAGACATTTCGGCTTCGCAATCACAAACCATTGCCATGTTTCCGGTAGAATTGATAAATCTGCTGGGCAGCAAAAAATAATCCGCAGCAAATTGTTTATTTGATTCTTTTTGCTGGAAATTAGCAAAAATCTGGATTATAATATACGCATAATTTGCAAAGGAGGATTCCCTATGGAGTATATTGAAACTACAATGGAAAGCCTTAAGATTCAGCATGCTGAGCTCGATTCCGCCATTCGGGAGGAAGAAAGCCATGTCTGGAAAAATATGATTCGGATTGAGCAACTCAAGAAAGAGAAGCTGCGTAAAAAGGATGAAATGCTCAGAAGAACTCTGCAAGCACAGTAATCAATCTCTTCTCAAAAATAAACGGCCTCATTACACCAGATGAGGCCGTTGCTTTTTGCTTATTTCTTAAAACTGAAATTTGAACGCTGGCTCAAAAGCCTCTGCACATATCGTCCCTGATACAAATTGATGCCCAGCGAATTTCCGACCTCTATTGCCTGCGGATCATCAATACGGCACAAAATCATTTTTGCCCGCTCCGCTTTATTGACATAATCCATAAAATGCCGATCCTCATGAATAACATCCAAAAAGCTCGGATGCCAGATAATCTTTATCAAATCGCAGCCCAAATTTGTGCGGTTCAGGTATTTCAGCTTATCTACCGTAATACCGTCGATGCAGACCTTATACCCTCTGGCTTGCGCAAACGTCTTAGCCAAAATAAACGACTTAATATCGCTGAATATATCTACCAATTGCAATTCCAAAATGATGCTGGAACGCATTGAAACATTAATATTATCGTCAAACTCCAAGAAATCATCCGACAATATGGTAGAGACATTGATATTAACGCTGAAATTTCCGATAAGCGAGCCATCGTCATGGCGGCTGATTGTTTCCAGCACCCGTTTATCCAGAGTTTCGCTCAGCGATAAAAACAACCAGGGATTAGAGGTTAAATCAACATCGGGCAGCAACATTTCTCGCAAATCCGGAATCGACACATATACTTCTTCAAACACCCGCTGCGGAACAGATTTGCCGATAATAGCGCAAATAGCCTGCCGCCGGATAAAACTTGAAAAATCCGCCACCGACAAGATTTTTTGCACTTTGGCCAACATATCGGGAGAAAGTCCGCGTTTAACCTTTTTGCTGCTGGTATTAAAGACCGAAACCGGCACAGTTTTGGGAACTGCCGTATTCGCTGACCAGTGCTTGGTATCGCTGATAATTTCTTTCAACAGATTGCTTAAAGCTTCTTTTTGTTCCGGCAATGCAAATATCCGCGCCAATCCGGCCTGCTCCAAATCATCGGCATTTTTCAATACCGGATCATCATGTAGCAAAAATCTTATTTTAACCAGACAGGATAATATCTCGTCATGCCAGCTTTTGCTATACGCAACCAGCAAATCTTCATTATGCAGTTCAAATAACTTAACTTTGGATTCCGGTGCAAAATCGGCAAACGTATCTTGCAATGCCTGTCGATTGGCAGAATTTAAAGTTTGGTTTTGCAAAGCATGCAGTTTCAGATACAGCACCTCGCAAGCTTTGGTATCTTCCAATTCCAGTTTTTTTACATACTCAAACACCAGCAAATCTTTGCGTACCAGTCTGTATTCTGTCTGATCTTCTGCCGTCATTGCCTTATCCCAATAATTTTTCCAAATATTCTTTATGCCGGCATTCATTGCGATATGCTCCGGCAATCAAACGTCTGCGCTTCAGACATTCTTCCGCATTGCAGTTTTTGCCGTCAGGGCACTGTGCCCGAATAAGTGCAACTTCCAATTTATCAATATACGGCCCCTGGAAACTGCGGATTCCATATTTTATACCCCAGCGGATTGCCGTTTCATCCGCACACTTGGCCAAAATAACCTTTTCTGCTCCCAAATCCTGAATAATCTGCTGCAGTTCAACGCTGTTGGTTTCATCATGCATCATCGGATCCCAGAATATCTTAACCAAATCAGGTTGCAGGCGCACAATATTAAGCATGTGCAGCATTTCCGGAGAAACCGCATCAATCAGGATTCTGTGCCCGCCTTTATGCAGAATTTCCATTGCCTCAAAATACAAATTAAGGCTGTTGAAGACATCCATCATCTGAACTTCTGCCACAATTTTTTGTTCCGGCTGGAGCGCATTTTTAACAAAAGCCACAAATTCATCCGAAAAGATTGAAGACAAATTAAGATTCAGCCCAATTTGTTGCGGCCAATTTTTAATATCCGCAAACATAAAAGATGACATTGTCTTTTTATCCAACATCTGGGTCAGATACAAAAACAGCCATTTATTTGCCGTCAAATCAATATCGGCATCATACTGGCGGCTCAAATCTTTTACCGCTACAAAAAACTCCTGAAACAGTGTCGAGAAACTGTTGGCGCCGTCTATTCTGACCACGCTTTGATGTTTGATAAGTTCCGACACATTTATGCTGTTAAGCCGTTCGGCCACACCGTCTATCTGCGAAGCCTCCACCGGATATTTATAGGATGACAAATCCGGCAGCTGAGCCTCTTCCATCAAACTCTCTATGTGTTTGTACAGCTCCACAAAATCATCCGGAAACTCATAAAGATGAGCAAATTCACCGCTGCCGGGAGCAAACAAAATCGGATCAGAAAATAAGCCGGCCCGAAGTTTTTTTACGGCGCTTTCCACTACTTCGGGATTAATGTTTCTTCCCAAAATCGCAAAATCAGAATTACTCAAGATAAACAATGTGCCGGAAACCGCCCCCACCAAATCATCAAACAGTTTGGCAATGATTTTTACAAACGAAGGATGGCGGTTTTTAGCTTTCAGCTTAGAAACATTAACATACAAAACCGAATACATTGCCTGATTGCGGGCAATCCGGTTCAAGGATTCCAACAAATATTTTTCCGCCGCAAATTTTCCGGTTTTTACCATCTGAATACAAACACCTCACACACTTTTTAGCATATCATAAACTTGCTTTGCAATAAGAGCAAGCAAATATAGTCTTTTTTCCTAGCTTTTAATAGCCTGATTTTTGCCGCCTATAATTAATATTGCTGAACGCGGGCTCTACCCCAAATGCGAGATTGACAAGATACTTCCGGATGATAAAATATCAGTATGCTCCGCCACGGAGAACGTTGATTTGGTCACGAAAGAAATTTTAACCTTGACTGATATATATCGTATGCTAAAAGAAAGCATTGATAGAGACTAATCCTTCCCTACAAAGAGAGAACCACAAATATGCTGATACCTAAGAATAATGCCAATCTGATGAGATCCAAGATATTAACAAAGTTGGCTCAAAGTTATTTGGAAGATAAATTCAAAAATGCCGACAGAATCCCGCTGGAACTGCGTCCTAAAGATGGTGAAGTCAGCCGTTGCTGCGTATACAAAGACAGAGCCGTGCTCAAATACCGCTGCATGGCCGGGCTCGGACACTGCCCTGAAGAAGAAACCGATGAACTGACCAGCCTGCGCGAATATGGTGAACAAGCTCTGCAACGCGCTCAAGCTGCCAAGAACAAGCTCTCGGTTATTGACATTGCCTGTTC
>JBNMLW010000073.1:0-5438 GCA_050875025.1 Alphaproteobacteria bacterium | reverse complement strand
TCGTGGACGGAACGGATTTTGCCAAAGCCAGCCAGGCAGCGCGTGACAAGATTATGCAGCGCTGCGGTATTTTGTACCAAAGCGGGGCGCTGTTCAGTTCTATGACGTTGGCAGAAAACATAGCCATGCCGCTGCAGCAGTATACTAACTATTCATCCAAGCTGATTGATGAGTTGGTTGAGTTGAAACTGGCGCTGGTGGGGTTGAAAGGCTTTGGCGATTTTTATCCTTCGGAAATCAGCGGCGGTATGAAAAAGCGTGCCGGCTTGGCGCGGGCGTTGGCTCTGGATCCGGAAATTGTTTATTTTGACGAGCCGTCAGCAGGCTTGGATCCTATCAGCTCTAAGCTGCTTGACGATTTGATTTTGGATATCAACAAAAGTTTGGGCACGACAATTGTGGTTGTGACTCATGAGTTGGCGTCTATTTTTGACATCGGGACCAATTCGGTGTTTTTGGACGCGGCAATTAAGGGAATAGGGGCGCAGGGCAATCCGAAAGAATTATTGCAGAATCCGCCTAATGAAAGCGTCTATAAATTTTTAACCAGAGGGGCAAAATAAAATGCGCAGAGAACCCAACAAAAAACTTATCGGAATATTTATGGTGGTCGGATTTGCCGTGTTGGCATTGGTGTTTGGCATTTTCTTAAAAGAAAAAGTGTTTGTAAACAACGGCAAAACTCTGGTGATGTATTTTGAAGAATCCATAAACGGGCTGAATGTCGGTTCTCCGGTAGTGTTTAAGGGCGTGCAAATCGGCAAAGTGACCGCGATAGACTTGATTGCCAATCCGGAGAATTTGGAGTTCAGCATTCCGGTATATGTAAAAATGGAACAAAAGAAAAATATTGAGGATATGGAGTTTGGCGACCGCGAGACTATCTTAAATGAGTTGATTAAAAAAGGTCTGCGCGCCCGTCTGACTACGCAGAGCTATTTGACCGGATTACTGATGATTGAGTTGGAAATGCTGCCGGATTCGCCAATTGAACTGCATCATCGCAAAAATAACCGCGATGTGTTGGAGGTTCCGACGGTTTTATCCCAGTTAGGAGAGTTTTCTAAAGGTATTCAGGATTTGCCGGTTAGAGAAAGCGTAATTGAGTTCAATAAATTTTTTGCCAAACTCAATACAGATATTATGCCGCAGCTGCAGCACACGATTAATGATGTAAACCGCCTGATTAGCGGGCGTTCCGGCGCATCGGCCGATACCTTGATAAATCTGAACCGCACATTAAGTAATGTAAGCGAGGCGGCCAGATCGGTGCGCAACCTGACAGACTACTTGGAACAGCATCCGGAAGCGTTGCTCAAAGGCAAGGGGAGAAATTAAAATGAAAAAGATAGTTGCATTAGTTGCCGTTTTGCTGACTGCCGCTTGCTTGGGCGGAACGACAAAACCGGCAAAAATATACAGCCTGAACTCAATCAGTGATTCCAGTGTTACTTTCAAAAGCCCTAAACTGGTTATCGGAGTAGAGGAAGTAAAAATGCCGATTTATTTGGACAAGCCGCAAATTGTAACGCGCGAGCCTAATCAGGTGGAAATGAAAGTTTCGGAATATAACCGCTGGAGCGAGCCGCTGGGTGCGGCTATACAGCGGGCAATTGCCGATGATATGGCGGTATATATGCCCAATGCCTTAGTTAAACCGACCAGTTTTCGGCGCGAAGGGTTTGACTATATTGTTTGGGTAGAGGTTAACCGTTTTGACGGTAGTTTTGGCAAGTTTGTAGAATTGAGCGCTTGGTGGAGCGTTTATACTGCCAACGGCAAACTGATGTTTCGCGGCAAGTCGGATTTGTCCCGCCCGCTGGGCAAAACATACGATGATTTGGCCTTGCAATACAGTGATATTGTGAGCGAGGTCGCGCGGCAAATATCAGCCAAGAGCGCCAAATTGGCAAAATAAAAAATCAGCCCGCCGGAGTCGCGGGCTTTTTTGTGCCTTGAAAAAATAGCAAAGCCGATTATCTCAGAGTCGGACGGCATAAAGAAAATTTTTTTGCATATAATATTTTATACTGAGCTAAAATAACGCCGTATTCTAACTGATTGAGATACCGTTAAAAAGCTTAATTTTCTAGGAAATGCGGAAAATTTTAAGCTTTTGTTTACGGTTGTGTCCCTAATATGCAACTGCCGAAAGTACTTGCTTGAAGTACTATTTTATGATATATTGATTTCTGTAACGTCAGTATGACGTCACAGATTATGTGTCCACAGTATTTTGGAGAAAAACAATGTCTAGTATTTCTTTGACCGCATCCATGAGATCTAACCTTCTGTCTTTGCAGAACACCCAGAGCCTTATGGATACCACCCAAGAGCGTTTGTCAACCGGTAAAAAAGTAAACTCCGCTATTGACAACCCGTCTTCTTACTACACTGCACAATCTTTGAACAACCGCGCCAGCGACTTGTCCTCTTTGTTGGACAGCATGGGCCAGGCTATTCAGACCATTAAAGCCGCTGATGAAGGTATTGAAGCTATTACCTCTTTTGCTCAGCAGGCTAAGGCTGTTGCTCAGTCAGCTTTGGATAGCTCTGATGCAACCGAGCGTGAAAACTATATGAAACAATTTAATGATATTTTGGGTCAGATTGACGGTATCGCCAAAGATTCTGGCTACAAAGGCGTTAACTTGCTGAATGGCGGCAACTTGACCGTTAAATTCAATGAAGATGGCACATCTGATTTGAAGATTGCCGGTAAAACAGCAACTGCCGATGGTTTGGGTATTAATGCCGGTGCTGATTGGGCTAAAGATTTGGCAACCAAGAAAACTGCCGTAGATACAGCTCAAGCCGAATATGATAAGGCTGCAGAAGGGGATAAAGCTGATAAAAAGACTGCTTTGGAAACTGCTCAGAAGGCTTATGATACAGCAATGTCTGCAGCTACCGCAGCTATTGAAACATCTGTTACTGAAGTTGACAAAGCTGTTTCTACTCTGCGTTCTATGGCATCTGAGTTTGGTAACAACTACTCCATCGTTCAGAGCCGTGAAGACTTTACCGAGAACCTGATCAACGTATTGACCGAAGGTGCCGATAAATTGACCTTGGCCGATATGAACGAAGAGTCCGCTAATATGTTGGCTCTGCAGACCAGACAGCAGTTGGCTATTAACTCTCTGTCTTTGGCTTCTCAGGCTGCTCAGTCAGTTCTGAAACTGTTCTAATCAGAGCTAAGTTAATAAAAAACGCCTTGTTCCTCGGAGCAGGGCGTTTTTTTGTTAGTCATCAGCATCTTGCACTATTAACCACAATATTGTCATTCCGGCGAAAGCCGGAAACCAGTAAAAACAATAGCCAACGTCATTGCGCGAACGGCGATAGCCGTAAGAAGCAATCCATTTTTATCAAGAAACAATATGGACTCTTCGCTTTGCTCAGAGTGACAGTTGCATTTATCTCACCCCCATCCAAACCGTCTAGCTTAGTAGGTTCACTATCGTTCACCAACTGCGCGTCGGGCACTTGTTTACTAGTTTCGCTGTGTTTGCTTACGCTGCACTGGCTCAACAAGTAAACAAGTGCCCGACACGCGGTTGGTGAGCCATTACAGGCGAACCTACCAAGTTAGAGGATTAAGGTAGGGGTGGCATAGACTCTGTCATGCCTCTTTGCGGAAGCATTCTTCCGCAAAGTCCAGGCATCTACCGTGCTGATAATTTTGATAATGTCAGCACGGAAGATCGCTTGACCTCGGGCGAGAATGCTCGCCCCTCGGAGCGATGACAGCTATTTTTAAAAGTGCAAAATCTCGAACAAAATAAATAATTGTCATGTTGAGCGAAGCGAAACATCCAGTCAATAATGGACTCTTCGTTTCACTCAGAGTGACAGTGTGGAGCCGCGCGGGTCATTGCGCGAACGGCAGTTAGCCGTGAGAAGCAATCCATTTTTATCTGGAAACAAGAAGATGGATTGCTTCGGTTCACTGACGCTCACACTCGCAATGACAGAGCAGAGGCAAAACCATACACTATCCCGAGCCTCGAACAAAGTGAGCGGCGAGAATATTCTTGCTAACGCCCGTGCGGCTTCGCACCGCCGCGCGGGCGAGGAAATTCTTGCTAATGCCACCGGTGGCTCACCGGTGCGACTCCGCACCGATTTGTTCCTTGTAAAACATAATTTTGCGGTTATTTAAAGTTATACACAGCTTTTCCTGCTTTGTTGACAATGCTTAATAAATAGTTAAAAATCTAACCAACAAGGTGCCAGTAGGCATTGGATGCAAGATTTAAAACGCACAGTAGGCATAACAGTAGGTGTAGATATTGTGCAAAGAATTTGGAGAATAAAATGGCCGATATATCACTTACAGCAAGTATGCGTTCTAACTTGTTATCTCTGCAAAACACTCAGAGCCTTATGGATACCACTCAAGAACGCCTTTCCACCGGAAAAAAAGTCAATTCCGCAATTGACAGCCCTTCATCTTACTATACCGCTCGTTCTTTGAATAACCGCGCCAGCGACTTGAACTCTTTGTTGGACAGCATGGGTCAGGGTATTCAAACCATTAAAGCCGCCAACGAAGGTATTGAGGCTATCACCTCTTTTGTAGAGCAGGCAAAAGCTCTTATCAGCACCGCTCGCGATACTTCTGCCTCTGTTGCTGCGGAAGTAACCTCTACCGGCACTTATGCCAAAGACGGTGCCGCAACAGAGAAGACTTTTACTTTTACTTTGAACGGCGAAACCAAAGAGCTGAAGTTCAATTCTGCTACAGATGATGATGGTGGTACCAAAGTTGCCGGGAATCTGCAAACTGCTCTGCAGGCTATTGATCCTGACTTCACCGCTACTCTGAAAAATGGACAGATTGTTGTTTCTAATTCCAACAAAGAAAACGCTTGGACTATCAACGGCGACGTTAACGGTTTGACCATTAAAGGCGATGCCAAAGCGGCTCAACCTAATGATCGTACTTCTGCTATGGCTCAGTATAATGAAGTTTTGAAACAGATTAACCAATTGGCCAAAGATTCAGGCTACAAAGGTGTAAACCTGTTGCAGTCTGAAAACCTGACCGTTAACTTCAATGAGGATCGTACTTCTACTCTGTTGGTTCAGGGTAAAAAAGCTGATGTTGAAGGTTTGGGTTTGGTTGCCGGTGCAGATTGGGATAATCCTGATAACGTTGCTTTGGAAGAAGCTATGACTGTAGTTGAAAACGCTATCAACACCTTGCGTAACTGGGCTGCTGAGTTTGGTAACAACTACTCGATTCTGCAAAGCCGTGAAGACTTTACCGAGAAATTGGTTAACGTATTGACCGAGGGTGCCGACAAATTGACACTGGCCGATATGAACGAAGAGTCCGCCAATATGTTGGCTCTGCAGACCAGACAGCAGTTGGCTATTAACTCTCTGTCTTTGGCTTCTCAGGCTGCTCAGTCAGTTCTGAAACTGTTCTA
>JBNMLW010000072.1:0-5491 GCA_050875025.1 Alphaproteobacteria bacterium | reverse complement strand
CGGAGGCTATGTGCGCCAAGGTGGTAGAAACCAAAGCGGATTTGGGCGTGGCGGTTGATGGCGACGGCGACAGGATTATTATTTGCGATGAAAAAGGCCAACGCTTGGATGGCGATCAAATTATTGCATATCTGGGTAAATATTTTAAGGAAAACGGCAAACTGAAAAATAACACAGTCGTGGCTACTATTGTTTCGAATCCGGCGCTGGATAGATTTTTGTCCGGTTTGGGGATTCGCTGTGTTCGTTCCGGAGTGGGTGAACGCTATGTGATAGATGAGATGATTAAAGCCGGAAGCAATATCGGCGGTGAGGAATCCGGCCACATGGTGGTGGCAGATTATTCCAAAACCGGAGACGCAATGATGGCGGCGCTGGTGGTGGCAATGGGAATCAAATCCAGCGGACTTAAGATGAGTGAAGTTTTTCCATTATTCGTTCCTATGCCGCGCAAGCGTACGGACAGCAAATTTGTAACCAAAGAGCAGATGCTGAAAGCCTTTGAAACAGCGGCATTTAAGCAGGCAATTGCTGATGGCGAACAGGAAATCTCCGGCAAAGGGCGCATACTTATCCGCAAATCAGGTACAGAGCCGAAAATTCAGGTATGGGTTTGGAGTGATGATGAAACATTGGCCGCGGCATTGTCACACAAAATATCGGCTCCGCTACAGCAGTGCCCCGGGTTTGACAGCGCTAAAAATGTTTAAGCTTTTGTTTACATTTTGCTGATAACTTAAACAATGAGCAGGTTTCCTTTTGAGGAGTAATAAAATGCAAAAAACTATTGATTCTTCTTATATGGACTGGACCAGAGGGCAGAAAACCACTATCCGTAGCCGCGGTATTGCTTCGATTGTTTTGCCGCAACTCAAACCACAAAGCGCATCTACTGCCAAAATGAGTTCTCGCTGTGTTTGGCCGTCTGGTATGGAAAACGTTGATTCCCGCTATCTTAGCAGAAGAATTTGGAGCCGTTAACCTATTATGATTAAAGGTATTGTTGCATTATTTACTTCGGGCGCCATTTTTAATCCGATGGTTTTGTTGGGCATTATCTGCGGAATCGGCGCGATTGTGCGTTTGGATGAAGACGCTATCCGCGCGCTGGTAACCAATTATCACTTTTATTTGCTGATTGCGCTGGTTTCTTTCGGCTATGCTTTCGGGTTTCACAAAGAATATAAAGAAGGCGGCATCGATATTGATTATGCCGCCACTGTGTTTACCGCTATTTGGGGAATTGTTAAATTTATTTTGGCCTTTGCCCTTTCTATGTCATTTGTGGTAATGATAAGCTTCTAAATAGAAATATCTACGGTCTTGCCGGCTGGGCTGTCGTTGGAGATTGTACGAGTGTCTTCACCGAGCAGGACTTCTACGGCTTTTTGCTGCATTTCGGCACTGTTTTTTATCAGGCTCAGCTGCATTTGCTGAATAGCCAAAGTATAGGAACTGATGGCTCCGAGTTCAGACATAATTTTCCTCCTTTATTAATCGCATTGTTGCTATTATACCCGATATTTCTTAACCAGAGTTTAATTTTTGCCGGCGTTTGGTTGTTTTTGCCAAAATTGCGATTATCTGAAACAACGGAGGCCAAAGATGAGAAATTTTATTTTATTGTTGTGGGCAATGTGCGCGATAGATGCTAAAGCGCAGGTGCCGACTGTAGTTGAAGGCGAGGCTCTGAGTTCTGGCGGCGTGGAAAAAGCGGTGGTTGTGGTGCAGCCGGAAAATGCTCCGAACCCGCTGGGAGATCCGATAATTGTGCCGGCAGCGGAGCCAAAGGCTGAAACAGTGGAGCCAAACAGCAGCGCAGAGGGCAATAAGGCGCCGCAAAGTAATGAAACGCAAAATTCCGGTACATTGGGAGCTGATTTTCAAAACACGCTTCTGGAGGCAAACGGGCGGGTCTATGACGTGCAGTCTTATCCGGAAAAGGATTTGCCGGAAATAAGCAATCCGGCAAATCCGCAAACTATATATTCTCCGAATGTGAACCCTTAGTCACACTGCTGTTGTTTGTAATTAAGAGTTTGGCACTGCCAACCGTTTTCCAGAGTATTGGACGGCTCTATGGTCAAACTTTGTTTGGCAGTATCAGCGGCGGAACCGAGGTGGATATAGTATTTGTCATCGCAGCCGGTTTCGCTGTTTTCGACAATCGGATAAACGGTTTCGCCATAAGCGCTGTAGAGTTTGGCATATTTGTACATGTGAATAGAGGCCAATGTGCCTGGCAGCTTGGGATTATCGGAAACGGAAATCAGCTCAATGCCGGGGGTATCAAGTGAAGTCCATTGTTTGAGGTAAATGGCGGAGGTATCAGCTTTGATGCCGCCTTCAATTTTGATTTTGGAATTGCAGCCAAAAACAAGGCTTTCTTTTTCTTCGGCAGTATTATGTTCATCTTTTGCCTGCAAAGATCCTTTAATCAAAATTTCGGTATAACTTTTGGCTTTGAGAGTGCCATAGAGGCTGCCTTTTATGCCAAGAGAGGCATCGCGTTCCATTTCAATGTTTCCTTTGATGTCGCCGGTGGTCAGCAATTTGGCGCCTTGGGCAATCTTGAAGTTAGAGCACAGCGCCGGAAGGTTGTTAAAGCTTACAACTCCGGAAATTTGCGTCTCGTTGGCTTTGAACGGGCACTCCGCCAAATTGCCGGAAGCCGTTATTTTAACATTTTTGAATTTGCCGCTGAGGGATAAGGTGAGCGGCTCTTCAAAAATGAGGTTAAAATTAACGTTTTCAATTTCACGGTCAAAAATTCCGTCATACATATCCATATTCTTGGTATTAATATGAAGGGTAACTTCAGGGCGGGCTTTGTTTAAGCACTGCGGTAAAGTCATTCCGACCAGTGAGCGCATTTGCGTTTTGGTAACATCAACAACCGGATCGGTAATGTTTTCGCCAATAACATCAGCGATCGGATATGCTGCGCGGGCATGCTTAAAGCAGTTAACGGTGCAACGCTTGAAATTATTGTTTTCGGGGCAGTCGGCGCTGTCATCGGTTTCATCGCAAGCGGTGGAATTAAACCCTTTTTCCCGGCAGACTTCAGCTGAAGTTTTGCAGGCGCTGTAGAGCATTGTTTTGCCCTGTTGGCAAGACGGAGTTTGTGAACTCATGGGTCCGTATTGGCAGCTCAAAAAGCCTTCGCACGGAGCCGGTATGATGTTGGTTTTGACTACGCCGTCGCAAGTGGTGCAGGTTTCGCCGTCGGCAATGTAGCCAGCAGGTATGGCATCTACGTTGTAGGCAAAATTCGGGCAGTTGTCACAGCAAATTCCATAGTCGGCAGAGAAGGGACATTTTTTGTCGGTCAGCTGGCATTTGTCTTTGTGTGTAAAGCCGGCATCAGTGCAGGCTTTTTCGATATTTTCCTGGCAAACACGGTAGAGCGGGAATTTGTTGGCGCACATCTTGAACGGATAAAACGGGGCTTTGCAATCTGCGGCCAGAAAAGTGTAATTGTTGTTGCGGCACCATTGCTCTTGAGAGCAGCTGCGATAATAGGCATCGTGGTGCGGACAGCGGTCTGACGGAGCTGTCTGATTGGAACAGTTGGCGTAGGTGATTTTGTAACCATCGTCCAGGCATTTTTGTTCAGCTCGGGAAAGTTCGTGGTTTTGATAGGTGTTGGTGGCATATTCCGGCACAACGGCAGCCTGAGCAGAGGCAAATCCGAATAATACAGCCCCCAGAGAAAATACTTTGACAAACTTAATCATGATTTTATTCGCCCCAAATAAGTATAATTATGCCCTATTTTAGGGAGTTAGGATTAACATTGAGTTAAGATAAACTAAAGTTTTTTGACAAAATTAATTTTTTGACTAGATTTTAATCGGATTTTGTGGTATGGTAGCGCTGTAATTGAACAAAACCGCCAATAATCACAAAACAGGAAAAAGGTATGAATAAGAAAATCTCAGTATTAAATCCGTTCAGTTCCGGTGAATATGTTGTTTATCCTGCTCACGGCGTGGGCAAAGTTGCCGATATCACCAAACAGAACGTTGCCGGCACAGAGTTGGAATTGATTGTGGTTAACTTTGCCAAAGATAAAATGACCCTGCGTATTCCAATGGCTAAAGCTGAGACAACCGGTTTGCGCAAAATTTCCGGAGAAGATACAATTAACGAGGCTTTGAATACCCTCAAGGGCAAAGCTAAAGTTAAAAAAGTTATGTGGTCTCGCCGCGCGCAAGAGTATGAAAATAAGATTAATTCCGGCAGCCCGGTTGCCATTGCGGAAGTGGTGCGCGATTTGTACCGCAGCGAAAATTTGGCCGAACAGTCTTATAGCGAGCGCCAGATTTATGAGCAGGCTTTGGATCGGCTGGCCAATGAATATGCCGTATTTGAAAATATCACTCCGGCTGATGCAACACAAAAATTGTTGTCTTTGCTGGCAAAATAGGGATAATTTAAGATTTGAAAATACCCTGCCGTTGGCGGGGTATTTTTTGTGTGCGGTAGAGGTGAGAATTAAATTTTGGGCATAAGCCTGTTGATAAAGTGGACTCCTGCTTGCGAATCAAAGATTCATTATTTAAAAAGTTAACAAGAGGTTAACCAATTTAAGGAATCCGAAAGATGTTGGAAGATCAGGAATTTTCTACTTTGCAGAGCGATGGAATCGTGGTTTCGGCGTGTCCGGTTTTGGTTGACAAAACAGCCTCAAGCCGCTTTATGTGGGGCTATTATCTTTGTATTGAAAACAATACTGATGACAAAATCCAGCTGGTGGGCAAAAATTGGAACATTACCGATGAGGCCGGAAACAGCTATAATGACAGCAGCGCCGGTTTTAAGGGCGAGCTTCCGGAGTTGGAGCCGGGAGAATATTTTGAATTTACTTCCGAGGCGCCGCTTAATTCTCCGCATGCCGTGTTTTATGGCAGCTGCAAAATTATAGCCAGAGGCAAGACAAAAGAAATCCGGATACCGACTTTTTCGATGTCTGCACCTGGATTTGCTAAAGCTTCAAGAACCGTGAACTAATAGTATGTCGGTTCAAGCGGTTTATTAATTACATACATATTCAGATATTGGTAGATATTGGAGGTCATCTTGACGTTGAACTCGTCAAACAGTTTGGTGACCATGCCGTTCCAATACTGCTCTTTTTCAGCAATATCGGTGCTGGCGGGGATAATCAGTTCTCTCCAAGCATCAACATTGGTTGAGGCCTGAGACATATTGTCCGGGTCGGTAATCTTTACGGTCATAACCAGTGTAGCGCGGTATTTGACACGGTCATTGTTAAATATCTGATTGCCGCCTTCTTCCAAAGTTTCGGTTACGCCGGCATCTTTAATAATAACTTCGGCAATCTTTTTGCTGGAATAATCAGCAGCTTTCAGGCGGTCTTGTGCCCAAAGTTCGGCAGTCTTTTCAATGGAGACCGGAAACAAGTGCTCAACATGCGGACGGGTAAAAGACGGAGTAAATTCGGAAATAACTTTAATTTGGCTTACTT
>JBNMLW010000071.1:0-5554 GCA_050875025.1 Alphaproteobacteria bacterium | reverse complement strand
TCTGCTACTGCCCATATCCACTATCTCTGAGCATTAGTCAGGCGTTTCAGCTCCTTATTTTGCTCAGCATACTTTGAAATATTCTTTCTGGCGGCGACTTTTCGCGATTCGCCGTTTTCATAAGAGAATGGTAGCGCAGAATAGTTAATAATTTGTTCAGCTTGCACCGGATTCAAAGAAATATGTTTGGCCACCAGATTGTGCAGTCTGGCCGGGTCATTCAGGTGAGACCACTCAGCTTTCAAGATATGAATGGTTTTAATATCGCTTTGGATATTGCGGTTAATGGTGTTGAGCTGTCCCTCAAGTTCCTGCACGGTATTTTTCATAACCAGCACGCCTATAATGATAACGCTGGGAATTGCAACGCGCAAAGCTAATGATGCCAATTTGGTGCTGATCATGCCTTAAACTCCTTCTGGAAGTTTGGATTTTTGACGGCATAGCGCAATTTTGCCGAACGGGAGCGGGCGTTTATTTTCAGCTCTTCTTCCGATGGAGTTATTGCTTTGGAACATTCGGCAAAAGCCATTCCGTCATCTTGAGGTTGGTTATCTGTCCGGTAGCGCGAAACGTGGCGCGGCTTGCCGGTGTTGGTTTTGAAAAATGTTTTGACAATGCGGTCTTCCAGCGAGTGAAAGTCCACAACCACCAGCCGCCCTCCGGCTGTCAGTCTTTCAGTTGCGGCGGCGAGTCCGGATTGCAGTTCGCCCAGCTCGTCATTAACGGCAATTCGCAACGCCTGAAAAGTGCGGGTTGCCGGATTAATGCCGTCGGCGGAGCGGTGCACCACGCTGCAAATCAAATCGGCCAATTCTTTGGTGGTTTGTATCGGCGCTGTTTTGCGAGCCTCTACAATGCGGCGGGCAATCTGGCGCGATTTTCGTTCTTCACCGTAATTATAAATAATGTCAGCCAGTTCAGATTCCGGCAGCGAGTTTAGCAAATCGGCGGCGCTTTGTCCGGATTGCGACATCCGCATATCCAGCGGCGCGTCTTTGGCAAAAGAAAAACCCCGTTCCGCCTGATCTATCTGCATTGAAGAAACGCCGATATCAAATACAGCTCCGTCAATAGCCTCCGGCACTAAATCTGCCAAATCGCCGAATCTGCCGGCGCGGAACTCAAAACGGCTGCCGTATTGGGCTTGCAGTTCTGCTGCGCGCGGCGCAACATTAGGATCGCGGTCTAGCGCAATAACCTTGCAATCAGCGGCTTGCAAAATCGCCTCGCTGTAGCCGCCGTTGCCAAAAGTGGCGTCAACGTATGTCTGCCCGTCTTGCGGAGTCAGATACTTCAAAACCTCCGGCAGCATAACCGGAAAATGTTTCTGGTAATTAGGATTCATGCGAACCCTCCTTCAGCGAGGGGCGTACTTTGAGCACTTGCGCGCGGATTCTGGCTTCTTCTTTTGCCCAGTTTTCCGGATTCCAAATCTGAAACTTGCGCCCTTTGCCGACAAAAACGGCGCTGTCGGTAATTTGAGCATGCTTCAGCAGCTTTTCCGAGAGCATAATCCGGCCGGTGGAATCAAACGGGTAGCGTTTGGCATCGCCAAACACCAAATTGGTCAGGTCGTCTTGAGTGGCGGAGAAAAAGTCCAGCGAATCTTCCATTTGGGTTGCCAGCTTATCCAGCAGGTCTTCCAGACATCCTTCAATACACGGAGAGGAGAGCGAACGATAGCAAACAATCTCGGAACCGGTTTCTTTAACAATTGCGCGGTAGTCGGCGGGCAGGGAGACACGGCCTTTGGCGTCTACCTTGTTCAAAACAGTATCCATAAACAGAAATGTTTTGCGCAATGTTTGGGTTCCTTACTAAAAAATCATCTTGTTTATGGTATAACATGGGAAAATATGGGAATCAATGGGAAATTTTAGTAAATTGTTAACTGTTCTTGGTTTGTTCTGCAAAAATAATTTCTTTGCCTGCGCTAAGCTATGCCAGCATTGCACTGCAGAAAAATTAAAAAAATCTAAAAATTTTTCATATTGGTTGTTTAAAATATTTATAAAGCAACAAAGCACTTGCAATCGCGTTTTGAAATGTTATTCTAAGCAGCGATAAGGTGGCCGGATAGCCGCGCCGCAGCCAGCCTGCGGTGAGGAAAGTCCGGGCTTCAGGGGAACAGGACACCGGATAACGTCCGGCTGGAGCAATCCAAGGGAAAGTGCCACAGAGAAGATACCGCCGGAGCATGTCTTCGGTAAGGGTGAAAAGGCGGGGTAAGAGCCCACCGCAAAGCCGGCAACGGCGTTGGCATGGTAAACCCTGTCTGATGCAAGACCAAGTTAGGAGGGCACAAGTGCTTTTGGCAAACTGTGTTAAACGGAACGTTCTCCTTCCGCTCCAGAGGTAGGTCGCGTTGAGCTGTTTAGCAATAAACAGCCTAGATGAATGGCTATCGCCCTGCTTGCAGGGTACAGAACCCGGCTTATAAGCCGCCTTGTCGTTTATTTATTTGGGAGCTTGAAAATGTCTCAACATACTTTGTCCGCCGATTTAACTATTAAAGGCATCGGCCTGCATTCCGGTTGTGATTCTACTCTGGTACTGCATCCGGCGCCGGCAGACCGCGGAATTGTTTTTGTTCGTTCCGATTTGCCGGACAAACCGCGGATTGAGGCTTTATATTATAATGTGGCCGATACCCGCAACTGCACCTGCCTCAGCGACGGCAAAGGCAATGTTGTTTCTACCATTGAACACCTGATGGCGGCGCTGTCGGTTTGCGGCGTTGATAATGCCCTGATAGAGGTTAATAATCAGGAACTTCCGATTATGGACGGCTCTGCTCAGCCTTTTTATGAGGCTTTGCAGTCAGTCGGGCTGACAGAACAAAATGCGCCGCGCCGAATGCTGGAAGTTTTGAAGACCTTTAAATTTGATGACGGCAAAGGCGCTGTGGTTGAGCTTTCTCCCGCCGCCGGCTTTTCTGTTTCTTTTGCTATTGACTTTCCCTCCAAGATTGTCGGTCATCAGGAGTTTTCCGCGCCGATAGATGCGGATGTTTTTGCTCAAAAAATTGCTCCCTGCCGCACTTTTTGCGAAAAATATCAGGTAGATTATCTGCGCTCAATCGGGCTGATTAAAGGCGGCAGTCTTGAAAATGCCATTGTGCTTGACGGCGAGACAATTCTGAATCCTGAAGGTTTCCGCCTGCCTAATGAATGCGTTAATCATAAGGTGATAGATGCCATCGGCGATATGTATACTGCCGGAATGCCGCTTAAGGGCGCGCTCAAAGCCTCAAAGAGCGGACACTATCACAATAATCAGATTCTGAAATTACTGTTTGCCGATCAGGTCGCCTACCGGATTGTTGAGGAATAAAAAATGAAAAAAATCGCTTTGATGTTAGGACTGCTGATGTTAGCCGGAGCTTGCTCCACTGCCAAAAACTCCGAAGAAGGGCTTTCGGCCGAGCACTTGTACAACCGCGCCTATAAAGAGCTCAATAAGACTAAATATGCCAAAGCCGCTGCCGATTTTGAAAAAGTTGAGCTTGAGCATCCGTATTCCAAATGGGCAACCAAGGCCAAACTGATGGGCGCCTATGCTTATTACAAAGACCAAAAGTATGATGACGCCGTTATGGCGCTTGACCGCTTTATCAAATATCACCCCGGCAATAAGGACATTGCCTATGCCTATTATATGAAGGGGCTGTGCTATTATGAACAAATTGTCGGCATAGAAAAAGATCAGGAGACCACTCGTGAGGCTCAAGATGCCTTTAATCAGCTGATTGTGCGCTTTCCCGATACCGAATATGCTGAGGATGCCCGCCGCAAAATCAATCTCATAAATGACCACTTGGCCGGGCAGGAGATGGAAATCGGGCGTTTTTATCTTGGGCAGAAAAACTATTTATCTGCGCTGAATCGTTTTTCGGAGGTTGTCAACAACTACCAAACCACCGGACACATTGAAGAGGCTCTGTATCGTCAGGTTGAACTGTACAAGATTCTGGGGCTGGAGAAAGAGGCTCAAGACAGCCTCAAGGTTTTGGGCTACAACTATCCGGACAGCAAATGGTATAAACGGGCGCAAAAACTTTGCAACTAGGACTTATTGATTAATGCTTCGCTCACTGTATATTCGCAATGTTGTTTTGATTGACAAACTTGACCTTGAGTTTGGCAGCGGGTTGAGCGTGCTTACCGGCGAGACCGGCGCCGGCAAATCTATTTTGCTCGATTCTTTGGGTTTGGTGCTGGGCAACCGCGCCGAGACTTCGCTAATCCGCAGCGGAGCAGATAAACTGAGCGTGACCGCGTCTTTTGACGGGCAAAGCGGCAATCTCCTGCTGCAAAAACAGCTCTCGGAAAATGAGCTGGACGGCGGCGATGAAATTATCATCAAGCGCACTTTAGACCGCTCCGGCAAAGGCAAAATTTTTGTAAATGATCAGCCGATAAGCGCCCGCCTGCTCAAAGATATCGGGCCGCTGCTGGTAGAGGTTCACGGCCAGTTTGATAATCAGGGGCTGTTGAATCCCGCCAATCATCGGGGAATTTTAGATTCCTGGGGGCAGTATCCTGATTTGCTCAATCAGGCCGCCGCGGCTTGGAGCGAATACGCCAAAGCCAAAACCGTCCGCGCCAAGGCTGAAGCCGATGTCAGCAAGGCCAAAGAAGAAGAGGATAATTTGCGCCATTGGGTTCATGAGTTGGAGCGCATCAATCCCGTCAAAGGCGAGGAGGCCGAACTTTCTGCCCGCCGTCAGGAGCTTATGCATTCGGAAAAAATTGTCGAGAGCCTTAACTATGCTTATCAATCCTTGAGCGGCAATCGCGATGTCGCCTCGGCATTGCGCCAGGCGGAATCCGCTATTGACAAAGCCAACCAGTATGTCGGCGGCAAATATGATGAAATCTATGCCGCGCTTGATCAGGCTCTGGTAGAGCTTACGGACGCGGTGGAGCGGATAGAGAGCGCCTCGGCGGATATCAGCCTCAATTCCAATGAGCAGGAGAATATTGACAGCCGCCTATTTGCGCTGAAGGATTTAGCGCGCAAGCACGGCGTGGCGGTAGATGATTTGGCCGACACGTTAGAGGAGTTTCGCCGCCGCCTCAACAGCATAGAGTTAGGCGAGGACGGAATCAACCATTTGCGCAAGGAAGAGCAGGAAAAACGCCTTGCTTATCTGGAGGCGGCAGGCCTGCTGCACAATGCCCGCGCTGAGGCGGCGCAAAAGCTTGATTCTGCCGTTATGTCGGAGCTGCCGCCGCTCAAAATGGAAAAAGCCCGCTTTATTACCATGGTTGAAAAACAGCCGGAGGCAGGGTGGAATGAGCACGGCTTTGATAATATTGCGTTTACGGTTTCCACCAATCCAAATTCTCCGCAGGGTGCGTTGGGCAAAATTGCTTCCGGCGGCGAGCTGGCGCGTTTTATGCTGGCGCTCAAGGTCAATTTGGCGCAGAGTTCGCAAGTCTGCACCATGATATTTGATGAGGTTGATGCCGGCATTGGCGGGGCAACCGCGCAGGCGGTAGGCGAGCGTCTCTCCAAGCTTGGCAAAAATGTTCAGGTTCTGGTGGTT
>JBNMLW010000070.1:0-5580 GCA_050875025.1 Alphaproteobacteria bacterium | reverse complement strand
ACTTCAGCCTGACCACCGTGGCCGCGATTTTGACACTGGCCGGATACTCGGTTAATGATACGGTTGTTACTTATGACCGAATTAGAGAAAACCTGCGTAAATTTAAGAAAATGCCGCAATTTGATTTGCTCAACAAGAGTATTAACGACATTTTCTCCCGCACGATTTTGACCGGTATTACCACTTTGTTGGCGGCGCTGGCCTTGTTTGTATGGGGCGGCGATACTCTGCGGAGTTTCTCCTTCACCATCTTGTGGGGCGTGATTGTCGGGACATATTCTTCAATCTATATTTCGACCGCTTTCCTCAACTTGTTTGACCTGAGAGCCGGACAAGACGAAAAAGCAATAAATCCGTTTGGCAATGTCGAATAGAGGTTAAGACTGCAAAAAAGAAAATCCCCCGTTTATTTCGGGGGATTTTTTAATTGCTTATTTATAAATTTGGATTATTTTTAAGAAAAATTTATGGAATCAAAAAGAGGAATCAAAATGAGCAAAATATCTTGGAAACCCGGCACAATGCTGTTCCCCCTGCCCCCGGTAATGGTAACCTGCGGCACCATGGAAAAACCCAATGTTTTGACAATTGCCTGGACCGGCATTATCAACTCCGAACCGCCAATGACCTATATATCGGTTCGTCCCAGCAGATATTCGCATGACATTATTAAAGAGGCAAAAGAATTTGTAATCAACATCACCACGCTTGAGCTGGCCAAAGCCTGCGATTATTGCGGAGTGAAATCGGGCAAAAACACCGACAAATTCAAGGATATGGGGTTGGAAATAGAGCCTTGCAAAATGGTTAAGGCGCCAATGCTCAAAAAAGCTCCCGTCAGCCTGGAATGCAAAGTTGTTGATATCAAATCTTTTGGCACCCATGATATGTTTACGGCAGAGATTGTAAATGTAAACGTGGACGACCGCTATTTGGAGGAAGACAACCGCCTGGCTTTGGAAAAGGCCGGATTGCTGGTGTTTGCCCACGGGCGTTATTATACCATGGGACGCGATTTGGGCGGTTTTGGATTTTCGGTAGACAAGACCAAAGAAAACAAAACCAAACCCCGCAAATCCAAATTTATGGAAATTCTGAAGATTGAGCAGCAAATTAAAGATGGCACTGCACAGATTAAGGAGCGCAAAAATCCGATGGCAAAACCCGCGGCCAAACCGGCCGGACGCAAGCCTTTCGGCAAAGGCGGAAAGCCGTGGCAAAAGCCGCACCACACCGGCAACAAGCCCTTTGGCAAAGCCCGTCCGTTTAATAAGGGCAAAACTTTTGGCGGCAAACCGATGCATAAAAAGCCCGCACCAACCAAGGCATAGACCATTACGAAACCGCTCTTTTGAGCGGTTTTGTTGTAATTGTTAAGATTTTATTAAATTGACAAAATAAGACAAATATTAATTGCATCTTAAGCCTCGTTCTGATATACTCTAAGGTAAGTTGTAGTACCTTTTAGGAGTATATGTTATGGGTCAAGAGATGCCGGATGTGACAATTGATAAATTAGAAGCAGCCTATGCCAACCTAAACAATAATGATGAACGCCGCAAATTTGTGATTGATGCTTTCAATAATGATCAATTGGTCGGAAAAGCCAAAGACTTCTTTATTGACCAGTTTAATAAAGGCGAAATATATGACGGGCAGTTGGATGAGCAGACGGCTCTAAAACTCGCCTCGGTGCTCAAAATCAATGATGTACAAGACAAATCAGAAACTCTTGATTTGGATAAAAATTTAACTCAGGACATCGTCAAAGAAGTCAAGAAAAACCGCGTCAAATTGATTAACAATGCCAAGAAAAAGCAACAACAAATTGATATCTTGTATGCACAGGTTAACGGGCACAGCAACAAATCGGTTTCTGACTTGTGGGCGGAATATGACAAGACTACATTTTTTGACCGAAGTCAAAGAAAATATCTAAAGTCAATGCTCAAGACCTTGGATGTGAATTATAAACATAATATCAAACACGGCGACCGAAGAGAGATTGATTGCACCGGAGATCCATTTAAATCTGTTGAAGCCGCCAAGAAAAAACTTGATACTTATATCGGCTGGAAAAATACCGTTGCCGGTAATTCGTTTTTCAGCAAACCGTTCAAGAAACAGTTATCTGCCCGTTTTCATTTACTTTTTAACAGAAATCCGGAAAAGAAAGTGCAGAAACTGCTGGGCAAGATGAACACCCAACAGATGCAAGCGATTAAACAAGAATGGTTAGGCAAAATTCAAGAGGCTAAAAACAACTTGGCCAATACGGCAGTTACCAGAGAAAAGAAAAAAATTTCGGCGCAAATAGCGCTGCTTGAGGGCTATGTATCACAGACAGACAAAGCATACCAAGCTAAAAATAATGAATTTAATAATAAAAAGGCAGAGATTGAAAAACAAACTATCAATGTAAAGTTTGCCCATAAAGATGAAGTTGCCAAAATAGCTTCTAAATTGGAGGCCAACAGATTAAAAGCACAGGAAAAATCACCGGAAATGACTGCGCTGAAAAAGATATTGGCTAACTCTCCCAACAACAGCGATTTGCGCAAAGCGATAGAGACAGCGGCTAATGCGCGGCAGGAAAAGAAAGTTACGCCTGATAGAGTATTTGAAGAGATAATGAAGGAATCCGGCTTCTCTAAAGAGCAAATCGCCGTTATCAAAAAAGAATATGTTCCGGAAATAAATAAGCCGGTTAACAAGACCGGCAACGAGGCACCGGAAATCCAGCAGCTGGACAGCAAACAAGACGAAAAAGCACCGACAAATGAAGCCGAAGCGTCAAGAGAGCAAGCTGAAACTCCGGCTCCTGCCCCTCAGCAGGAAGAAGAAACTATTGAAGCGAAAACTGTTGAGAGCAAAGATTCTGAAAAATCTAATGCTCCGGTTCTGCACGATGCGCCGGCGCCGGAACATTCGGAACACAGCCAGTCTTATACCAATCTGGAAACGGTATTTTCTAACTTTGGCTATGATAGGGTTGAGCCGGCATCAACCGGCACCACATCAACAGAAGCAGAGGCACAGCCGCATTCTGCTTCAACCTTCAGAAATCAAGAAGACGGGCACACGGTTACTGTAGAAAAAACCGATGACGCTAACTACTATGTAACGGCCAAGACCAAAGACGGCAAAGAAGACAAAGCGCAAGTTGATGATTTGGTCGCCGTTATGAAGGAAATGACCCAGAGCGGCGAAAAAACTATTGAGCTTGGTACCGTCAACTCGCCGGAATTTTTGGCCAGAGCCGAACTTGCGGCAGAAAAAGCCGGCATATCTATCAGCAATTTGGCTGAAAAGAAAAAAGAGATGGAGCAGCGCGGCCTCAAGGATAAAGTTAAAGAAGAAAAAGCTTTTGAAACTACCAGAAGCACCCTGCGCGGCGTTAACATTGATGTTTCAACCAAAGAGGGCTTGAACCATGCGGTTAATAAAATGGATACCCTGGCGCATATTCAATCACTCTCGCCTCAAGAATATGAAGAGTATAAAAACAGCCCCGAATTTAAGAAACTTAACCTTAACGATAAAGAAACTAAGCTTTTTGACAATGTCAACAAGCTGAAAAACAAAGGGGAATTTTCATCACAATCCGAAGAAAAACAGGCTCGCATTTTGGGGCGGCTTATAAACAATTATGTTTCATCGTATGCCAGCGCCAGAGACAATACTAAAGGCAACAACGAGAAAAAACAAAGAGCCGGACGCGAGGCCGCTGCCAAATTTGTTCAAAACAATGCGGCAAAATTCCGCATTAATAACAACGGCGGCAGATAGTATTCTTATGCCAAGCAAAAGCCCCGCACAAAATGCGGGGCTTTTTTGTGTTTACCGATTAATAATTATCTGCGAGTATCAAAAATCTCAAAATCTGCTTTAAGCTTATCCAGCAGCGCCTTGTCATTAAAGAAACTTTCGCAGGCGGCCTCGGTGCTGACAGTGTCGCCTTCTACCGGGCGGTATTGCTGCAGAAAGTATTTCTTTACGCCTCTGGCCTTGAGCGCAGCGGCAATTTCATAAATATCCGCAATGCTCAACAACCGCGGATCGCAAGTGGTGCGGCACTCAAAATCTTTGCCGCTTTGGAGCAGCAAGTCCAAACTTTGCAACACTTTGTCCAAATGATTAGTCTGAGTTACAGACCGGTATCTTTCCGCCACAAACGGAGCCTTGATATCCAACCCTACCCAGTCAACCAGAGGCAGAACCTTGGCCAAATGTTCCGGACGGAATCCGCCGGTATGCAGGCCAATCTGATATCCCAGCGACTTTACCTCCTGCATGGCATCGGATAAGCCGTCTTGCACCAAAGGCTCGCCGCCGCTGAAGACCACCGCATCCAACCGCCCTTTGCGTCCTTGGAGAAATTCTACAAACTTAGGCCACAAAAAACCGGTCGGCTGCCCAATCTTTTGGATTGCCTTGTTATAGCAGAACGGGCATCTCCACGGGCATCCCTGCATAAAGATTACAGCGGCTAATTTTTCAGGAAAATCGACGGTGCTGAAAGTTTCAACACCGCCGATTAATAACTCACTCATAGTATCTTCACTAAAAACTATTCGGCAGCCATTTCCATAGCATCACAGCTGCAGCCGTGAACGGCTTTGCTCTCAGAAAAGCATACGCGAGAGTAAAATTCAGATTTTTTACCAACGTTAAACTCTGAAACCGGACGATAGTAACCCATTACACGGGTCCAGATTTCGCAAGGCTGTCTTTCTTCGTCGTTTAATTTGATATCTTCAAAATTAATGGTGTTCATTTCTAATATTCTCCAAGGTTAAATTTTACTCTATGCAACATCTTTTCTGGATGCTGCGGCTCTTTTTTGTGCCTTCAATTCTTCATCGCATATCGGGCAGTATTTGTGCTCTCCTGAGATATATCCATGCTTGGGGCAAATGGAAAAAGTAGGAGTAATGGTAATGTACGGAAGACGATAGTTGGTCAACACACGCCTTACAATGTCACGGCAAACTTTTGCCGAAGAGATCCTCTGCCCCATATAAAGGTGGAGAACTGTACCACCGGTATATTTTGATTGCAGAGTAGATTGCAAATCCAAGGCCTCAAACGGATCATCAGTATAGCCAACCGGCAATTGAGTGGAGTTGGTGTATACCGGATTTTCTTTGGTGCCGGCCTGAATAATATCTTTATAACGCTTCTTGTCCTCACGGGCAAAACGAGTAGCCGCGCCTTCAGCCGGAGTGGCCTCCAGATTGTACATGTGACCGGTCTCTTCCTGAATGGTAACCAATTTGGCGCGGATAAAGTCAAGCAGCTTTTCAGCAAAGGCTTTGCCCCATTCATCAGTAATGCTGTGCTCGTCATTGGTGAAGTTGCGAATCATCTCATTAACGCCGTTTACGCCGATAGTAGAGAAGTGGTTGCGCAAGGTGCCCAAATAGCGCTTAGTGAAGGGGAACAAACCGTTGTCAATCAGGCGCTGGATAACTTTGCGTTTGATTTCCAAAGAGGTGCGAGAAATCCCCATCAGCTCATCAACACGGCTGAACAAACCATGCTCATCACCTTTGAACAGATATCCCAAACGAGCGCAGT
>JBNMLW010000069.1:0-5803 GCA_050875025.1 Alphaproteobacteria bacterium | reverse complement strand
ATATTACATTTTCTATCAAGAAGAAACCTAAATATGCATGCTTTAGTAAATTTCAGATTCATTTCAGGCTGATAAAATATATTGCAAGGCGGAGAGAAATTATGAAAGCAGAATACAAAATTCTGGCCGCCGTGCTACTGGGAATGGCTGTTGTGCTTGCAATAGAGCAATTCACTGGTTTAGATATCAGGCTCAGCGACAAAATTTATAACTTCAGCACCCACCAATGGCCCATCCCCTACTCTTTGCATCTGAAGCTTAACCCGATATTTTATGACGGAGCCAAACATCTGGTGGCTGCCGTAGGGACTTTTTGCGTGTTGTATATGCTTTATGCGCTATGGAAACCGCAATACCGCAGCCGTTTTGTTTGCCTGCATCAACGGCACTTATCAGATGTTGCGCGGCGAGCACTCCATCTCACACAACTTTATCAGCCTGTTTGTGGCGATGATATTGATAGTGCTGATTCATACTTTGGTCAAAGCCACGCTTGCCCGTTTGCCCAAGCGTTATAATTTACAATAAATTCTTGCCTAAAGTTTGTTTGCAACTATAATGCAAGCCAAGATATTGATAGATTTTCCGTTTCACTCCGGAGGTTATGGTGATAAGCAAGCAACTGCGTTTATTTTTCTACAAATTTTTAAGATTGGTGCGTTTTATTCTCAGCATCCCTTTTGTGATTGATACGGAGCGTGCCAATAGCGGTTTTTATATACGAACCGAACTTTTGTTTAAAGGGTTTTGGCGCTCACAACGTGATTATTTCAACTGGTGGGGCAAGTCTACTCCATACGATTTTTGGGGCCTGTTAACCGGAGATGCGTTCATAATCGGCGGGCTTGCCAGTGTCTGGGGTGAGCAGGCTTGCTGTATGTATCTTTGGTGCCAGCTTATTCCTTTGGTCACCGCCTCCCTGCGCCGCGCCAATGATCTCCATATACACTGGATTTGGTTACCGCTGCCGGCTTTACCGTTTTGGCTGGTCTTGTCATTTCAGGTCGAGAATTTGTATCTTGCCTTGAGCGGCTGCTTTTTGAGTCTGGGACTGGGAGGATATTGGCTGTACCAGAGCATGATGCCAGGAGAATCTAAGATAGAATAAGTTTCTGGACATTGAGCCCCCAAAGTGCTATACTAACAGTCTGAAAAGTATAATTAATTAAAACACTATAATTATGAAAAGGATTTTATTGGCGCTGACTGCTTTATTCTTAGCACTCAGCGTGAGCGGGCAAATTATTAACCGGACTAACCGTTTGTTATATGGCAATGCGGCTGACCGGGGAAATCAAAAAGCCCGCCGGATTATGGCTCGCGAAAGCATTAAATCTTATCGCGACCGGAATACCAATGCGGTTGTTTCGGCATCAGCCACGCAAGATTACACTTTTTTTGTAGCGTTTGGCACCATTAAACTGGTGAATACCTCCAAGGACTACATTGAAGTGTATGAGTACCGCGCCGGTAATTGGCATTCGGCCGGACAGGTACACCGCAACGGACCGTATACAACCATTTGGACGCAAACCAAGCAGCAGCCGCAGCTGATTAAATTCAGCAAAGGCTCCAACGGCAGACTATTTGCCACAGTCTACAGCGCTATCCCCCGCGATGGCAGCTGGGTGGCTTGGGCAAGGTTAAGTTCATTTACTTTTTGAGCGCAAAAGAGGAAGATTTTTCTTCCTCTTTTTTTTATATTTGTTAGAGTTATCTTGTATGCATACAGGAATATAAAAAATGAAAACCGCAGAATTTGACATTAATACCGCCGAGGGAGTGCGTCTGTTTGCCGATTATCACCTTGATGATAAGTTCTATCCGCAGGGACACGCGCTGACCAAAGAAGATATCATAATTTTTAAGATGTTTGGAATCCGTCAGGTATTTGGCGCAATTATGGACGACGATGATTTGGACATCCGCACGGCGCTGGGGATTGTCGCGGCTAAGGTGTGCGGAACAAATACGGCATATACTATAGGCGAAGACAACGTATGCCGGATTATTGCCGACGCGGACGGAGTATTTATCAGCACGGAGGAACGGCTGGCTAAATTTAACCGCCTGCATCCGGAAATTGTGCTGAATGCGGTTGCGCCTTATCATCCGGCAGCCAAAGGGGAAATTATTGCCCGATTGGAAATGACCATGCCGATTATTCCGCAAGCCGAATTGGATGAAATATTATTCAAGCTCTCAGGTAATGTGGCTTTGTTGCAAGTTGCCCCCAAGCAAAACTTTAAGACCGCGTTTATTTATACCAAACTGTTGGAAGATCGCGCTGAAACCGCCCATTTTACCGAGGTGGTAAAAACGCTGGTCAAGAACTTTGCCCCTTATAATCTGGATTTTGCCGGCGAATATAACGCGGCTTACAGCCAAAATGCCATTGCCGATGCTTTGCAAGATGCCGTCAAAGACGGATATGAAGCAATATTTGTGCTGGGAGCAACCCGCTCCGCCTGCAGAGATGACGTGCTGCCGGGGGCTCTGCGCAAAATTGTAGACACCATTGCCTGTTCTCATCTGCCGCAGGTGGGAGCATCTGACTTGCTGCTGGCGCAAAAACGCAACGCCAAAATTATTGTACTGCCGTATAACTACAACTCGACCGACACCACAACAGCCAACCGCTATATTAAACAAGCCCTGTTTTGCGAAAGGCTGACGGCGGCAGACTTTGCCAAAATGATTCCCGAAACTCTGCCCGACGGAGAAATAATCAGCAGTGAGACAACGCTGATTGCCGCCAAAAATAACAATGCCTCGGGCAAAAAAGCCAATATTGCGGCTATTGTACTGGCGGCGGGCATCGGCAGCCGCGCCGGACGCAACAAGCTGATGGTTGAAGTGGCTGAAAATGTGCCGCTGTTTATGAATGCGGTAAATGCGGCAATTGCATCTGAGGCCAGACCGGTATTTGTGATTACCGGCTACCATGATGAAGATATGGCCGAATATCTGGATAAAGTTGATGTTAATGTAATCTACAATCCGGCGTATCGTTCCGGAATTAAGACATCTATTGACTTAGGAATGAAATCGGTACCGGGATTCTGCGACGGAGCAATGATTATACCGGCGGATATGCCCAACCTGACTGCCGCCGACCTCAATAAGCTGATTGCCTCTTTCAAGCCCAATCAGGAAAAACAGGTATCAGTATTTGCCTGCAAAGGAGTCAAGTCTAACCCGATAATCTGGAGCAAGGCTCTCTATGACAAGGCCGACATTGTGCCGGAAAACGCCGCTATTCGTCCGGTGTTTATGGAACATGCCGATTATACCAATGTGGTGGACGTTAAATCTGCAGACAAACTCTTAGATGTCAATTACCCCAGCGATATAGAAAAAGCAGCCTGGAAAAAACCGGAGCCGGCAGCCAAATAAACAGAGCCGACGGTTTCAAGCCCTTATTCTTCGGCGGCCGGACGACGGTAAAAATGAAGGAAAACTACCGGCTTGATATCGGTTGCCTTGTATATCTTTTTACGGATTTTGGCGCTCAGATATTCTTTTATCAACGGCTCTTTGTAATCATGCTTTTTGAGCATTTCGGGAATCTCCTGCCGCATTTCTGCAAGAATTTTGTCGCGCAGCTCGGCAAAAGCGTTTTCTTCCAAAATATCAATTGAAGAAATTTGCAAATCTTCCAAGGTCCAGTTATGATCAAAGACCACGCTGATAAACAAACTGCAATTATAGGCAATGCGGCGGCGGTTTTTAATCAGCTGTGAGCTCAAGTCGGTCAGCTGCTTGCGGTCTACCCCCAGCAACCCGGTCGGAATCTCGGCACAAATCTCGGCATGGCCGTTTTCAATATACACAACCTCGCCATTGCGGGCAATGATCACATCGCCGACGCCGTTTTCGGCGGCCAGACGTTTTTGGCTGCGGATATTGCGCTTATCTCCATGCACCGGCAACACGATTTTGGGCTTAAGCAGCTTATACATTTCCACAATCTGTTTGGGGTCGGCGTGGCCGGAAGCATGCACCAGATATTCTTCGGCAGAAATAACATCAACTCCGGCATCGCGTAATTTTTCCTGCATACGTTCAATCTTCTCTTCATTGCCGGGAATAATTTTGGAAGAAAAGATAATGGCATCGCCCTTGCCCAGCTTGATGTCTTTGTTCTCGCCGTTGACAATACGGGTTAAAGCGCTGCGGTAGTTGCCCTGAGAACCGGCGCAAATATACATAATCTTGTCCAGCGGAATATCAACGGCATCTTTGGCCTCAACATATTTGGGACAATTTTTGAGGTAGCCGCACTCTTTGGCAATCTCCAAATTCTGCACCAGGCTCATACCGGCAATCACCGGAGTGCGGCCGGCAGCGTCAGCGGCCAGAATCAGGCTCTCCATACGCATAATATTGGAGGCAAAGCAAGTGGCAACCAGGGTGTTTTGGAACTTGGGCACCAATTTCAGCAGGCTCTCGCGAACCTCTTGCTCGGTCGGCTCCGGCTGAGAGTTGGCCATATTGGTGGAATCGCCGACATAAAGTTCTACGCCTTCTGCCGCGGCTTTTTTGAACTCATCCCAAGCTGTGGGCAGCATGGATAAAGCCTCATCATCAAAGCGCCAATCGGTGGCATGAACAATATTGCCATAAGCGGTGCGGATAATCAGCCCGGAGTTCTGCGGAGTGGAATGCACCAGCGGGGCAAACTCCACATCAAAATTTTCAAGCTTTACATGGCCGCAAGGCTTTACGACATTGAGTTTGACCAAGCCGTCAAGCTTATATTCGGCCAAGCGGCGGTGAATATGTCCGACCGTAAATTCGGCGGCATATACCGGACACTGCAATTTGGGCCAGATATGGGCAATAGCGCCAAAATGATCCTCGTGGGCATGGGTAACAAATAAGGCCTCAATCGGATCTTGGCAACTCTCTAAAAATGCGGCATCGGGCAAACCTAATTCAATTCCGGGAAAATCATCGTTCAAAAATCCGTAGCCGCAGTCAACGACAATCATTTTGCCGTCTACAACATAGGCATACATATTAAAGCCGACTTCTTCGGCACCGCCGAGAGCTACAAAATAAATTCCTTTTTTATCAAAACAAGATAATTTGTCTTCTGCAATAATATCGTTCATTAAAATATCTATTTCCTCTTTATAAAAACATCTCCGGCATAAATTTTGCGGATTTTTCCCGGTTGTTCCAGCAGCAAAGCGCCATTATCGTCAACACCTTGGAAAATTCCTTCTTCTGCCGTATTTTCCATATTTACCTTTATCTCTCCGCCCAAATGGCAGGCATTTTGCAGCCACTGTTCCCGCACAACACCGAACCCGTGTTTGGAATATGCGGCATAAATCTCATTAAAACATTGAAGATAAAGTTTTAAGAAACTGCACCGGTCAACATCTATTCCGCATTCATTCAGGCTGACCGCCGAATAAAGCAGCTCCGCCCCCTTATCGGGAGAGGCCTTGATATTGACGCCTATGCCGATGATTATATACTCATTTTCGGGTTTTTCAAGCAAAATCCCCGATACCTTGGCGCCGCGCACCAAAACATCATTCGGCCATTTGAGAGAAACTTCCAAATCAGGCTTGAGCCTTTTGATACTCTGCAGCAATACCAGCGAGCTGATAAAAGGCAAAAAGTTAATATCCTTGAGCTCGCCTTTGAGCGCCAGAGTCATAAATAAATTGCCCTTCAGCCCCAACCAGCTGCGGCCGCGGCGCCCCCTGCCCTTGGTCTGCTCGGCAGCCGAGATTACAAACTTTCCGGCCGGAGGATTAAAACTCAGCTCGGAAGCATAGTCATTGGT